>CALXFL010000020.1 GCA_944387515.1 uncultured Clostridia bacterium | reverse complement strand
AAAAGCTTTACTCGATTTTTCTCGAAAAATCGCAGGTTTCCAAAGGGCAGCGCCCTTGGTCGCCCATCGCAATGGGCGAAATCCTAGCCCCTTCCGCGCCCGGCGCGGACTAGCGAAGCCCCAAAAGCGCGGCCCGCAGGCCGCAAGACACTCAAAAACAAGTCCCACCCCGGCGATTCTATCGCCGGGAGCCTAGCAGATTTGCTGATGCTTTGTAGAATTTGCTAACCTGATTCTCTTTTTTGACAAACGAAAAGGACGCCCGAAGGCGTCCTTTTTCTCACTTCATGTTCTTAATGGCCTGGCGCTTGGCCCGGACATCATTCAGAGACTGGTTCAGCTGCTCCTCGGTCATGCCCAGCACGCTTTCCACATAGTCGCTGGTGGCCTTCTTCATGTCCCGCACCTGAAGCTGGGCGGCAGACAGAATCTCGTTGGCCCGCATCTGGGCCTGCTTGACGATCTCGTCGTGGTCCACCATCTTCTTGGCCCGTTCCTCCGCCACCCGGATGGTCATTTCGGCCTCCTTCTTGGCGTCCTCCAGAATGGTCTTGCGGTCGGCGACGATCTCCCGGGCCCGGGCGATCTCCTCCGGCATCCGCATCTGGATATCCTGGATGAGCTCGTGGAACCGCTCCGCCTCAATGGCGCACTTGCCCCCCGACAGGGGAATGCTCCAGGCGTTCTCCAGAAGCTCCACCATCATTTCCAGGATGCCTTCTACATTGCTGTCCATTTTTTCCATATCATTCATGCCTTTCTCTGGGGCTGCCCGTCAGGGCGCCGCCTTGCTGGAAGCCGGTTTCGCTTCCGCCTGTTCCCCTCTGCCTGCATCCGGCGCAAACCGGCGCAGAATCTCTTCCCGCACACACTCCGGCACCGAGCCTTCAATACTGCCGCCGAAGCTGGCAATCTGCCGCACCAGGCTGGAGCTGAGATACATATTTTCTGACGCTGTGGTAAGGAAAATGGTTTCAGCGTCGGGGTTCATCCGCTTGTTGGCCAGGGCCATCTGAAACTCATATTCAAAGTCGGACACCGCCCGCAGACCCCGCACAATGGCGGTGGCGCCTGCCCGGCGCACATAGTCCACCAACAGGCCATCCCAGGAATCCACCGTCACATTGGGCAGGTGGCTGGTGGCCTTGCGGGTGAGGGCCACCCGCTCGTCCAGGGTAAAGACGCTCTTCTTGGCGGCGTTCACCGAAATCAGCACAATCACCCGGTCAAACAGCGCCGACGCCCGGGTGATGATGTCCAGATGCCCCATGGTGATGGGGTCAAAGCTGCCGGGGCAGACTGCGGTCCTCATTCGGTCTCCTCCCCTTCGGTGGCCTTCTCATAGCGGGTCACCACGATCTTGCCGTACCGGTAGTCCTTTTTCTTCACCAGGCCATATCCCTCGTCCGGCAGGACCTCCTCCTTGCTGTGCTCGTAGAGGATCACCCCGCCGTCGGCCAACGGCCGGGCCAGCAGGGGCAGCAGCGCCTCCCCGAAGCCCTTGTCATAGGGGGGATCCAGGAAGATGATGTCGTATTTCTCCACCGCATGGCTGAGGAAGGCAGCGGCATCGCTGGCCAGCACGGTTCCCTGACGGGTAAAGCCGGTGGTCTGGAGATTCTGGCGGATGACGTCCAGGGAGGCCTTGGCGCTGTCTACAAAGACCGCCGTGGCAGCCCCCCGGCTCAGGGCCTCAATGCCCATCTGGCCCGAGCCTGCAAAGACATCGGCCACCCGGGCGCAGGGCACCTGAAACTGAATAATATTGAAGACCGCTTCCTTCACCATATCGGTGGTGGGACGGACGTCCAGCCCCTCCAGGGTCTGGAGCTTTCTGCCCCGAGCGGTGCCGGTGATAACTCTCATAGGCGGGATTCCTTTCTTTTGGAAGATTCTATCCGCTGCGGTCAGCCACAGCGGTGACGGACGGTCATCCGCTCCGGCGGCTACCAGCGGAGACACTCATACAAAGCCCCACCGACAGGCAGGTGGTCACCACCGAGGTGCCGCCCTGGCTGAAAAGCGGCAGGGTAATGCCGATGACCGGCAGCACACAGAGCACCATCCCCACATTGACGGCAAACTGAAACAGCAGCATGGCAAAAACGCCGGTACAGATGTAACACCCCAGCGGATCCCGGGATGCACGGGCGATCAACAGTATTTTAACACAAATCGCCAGCAATAGCAAGATGACAGCGGCACATCCTACAAATCCCAGCGCCTGTCCCACATGGGCCAGAATCATGTCGTTTTCGATGGCGAAGACATAGACAAAATCGTCCGAAAAAAGCCCCTTGCCGAAGATCTGCCCTGAGCCCAGAATCTGGCGGCCCTGAAGCTGCTGGTAGGCCTCCTTCAGCGCAGCATTTTCCAGATCCGCCAGCACCAGAAAGCGGTTTTTCAGGTAGTCGGGAATCAGCCCGCTGAACCAGACCACCGGCGCTGCCACTCCGGCAACACCCATCCCCAGCAGGACATACTTCCAGGAAACCCCGGCGGTGAAGAACATACAGAGAAAGATGAAGAAAAAGACCAGCGCCGAGCCCATGTCTCCCTGCTTGAAGATCAGCAGGCAGGGAAATGCCCCATGGAGACAGAGCAGCAGAATATGGGACGGCTTGTTGATCTCGTCCCGCACCTTGGACAGGTGCAGGGCAAAGGTGAGAATAAACGACACCTTTAAAAGCTCCGACGGCTGCAAGGACAGGGAGCCGTACCGCAGCCAGGCTGCGTCATCGGTGTTGTCCGGCTTGTAGACGATGGGCAGGCTGGAAAAGGTGAGCAGCACCAGTCCCAGTGTCACCGGCAGATGGAGAAACCAGACCCGGCTGAGAAACCGGTAGCTGATGGCGGAAAGAACAAGCAGCGCCGCAATACCGATACCGGCACAGATCACCTGCATCTTCCACTTACTCATGGTGATGAATTCCGCCTGCACCTCGGAATAGAGGATGACACAGCCGAAGGTCAGCGCCGCCAGACAGAGCAGCAGCAGCACCTTGTCCAGCCGCCGGACATACCGGACAAACTCCTCCCAGATGGTTTGAAACATGGCGATCCCCCCTGTGTAAAAGAACGGGACAGACCCAGGCCCGTCTTCAGCTCTGGCTGAAGAACAGCACCTGCATCCGTCCCTGTTTCCTATTTCTGTTGGCTTTTCTTTTGCTTAGAACAGGCCGCTGATGGCGCCCTCGCCGTCAATGTCAATGAGCTGGGCGCTGGGCTTCTTGGGCAGGCCGGGCATCGTCATGATGCTGCCGGTCTGGACCACCACAAAGCCGGCACCTGCCGACAGCCGCACCTCGGACACCTGAAGGGTGAAGCCCTCGGGACGTCCCAGCTTGGCCGGGTCATCCGACAGGCTGTACTGGGTCTTGGCCATGCAGACCGGCAGGTCTCCGTGACCCAGGGCCTCGATCTCCTTGATGGCCTTGGCAGCTGCGCTGGTATAGGCCACATCGGCTGCACCGTAGATGGTCTTGGCGATGATCTCTACCTTTTCCCGGATGGACTTGTCCAGGGGGTAGATGGGCGCGAAGTTCACCTGACCGGCGGTGCGGTCCAGCACCTCCACCACCTTCTCGGCCAGCTGGATGCCGCCTTCTCCGCCCTTGGCGAAGACCTCAGAGAGGGCGTAGTCCACGCCCAGCTCCCGGCAGCAGCCGTCGATGACCTGAAGCTCAGCGTCGGTGTCGGTGTGGAACCGGTTGATGGCCACCACCACCGGCACGCCGAACTTGTGCATATTCTCCACATGGGCCTTCAGGTTGACGATGCCCTTCTGGAGAGCCTCCACGTTTTCGGTGGCCAGCTCAGCCTTGGGCACGCCGCCGTTATACTTGAGCGCCCGGACGGTGGCCACCACCACGACGCAGTCGGGGTGCAGGCCGGCATACCGGCACTTGATGTCGAAGAACTTCTCAGCGCCCAGGTCAGAGCCAAAGCCCGCCTCGGTGATGCAGTAGTCGCCCATCTTCAACGCCAGC
The DNA here is from genome assembly GCA_944387515.1 of uncultured Clostridia bacterium. Taxonomy (GTDB): domain Bacteria; phylum Bacillota; class Clostridia; order Oscillospirales; family Ruminococcaceae; genus Faecivivens. The sequence continues at coordinate 11,889 of CALXFL010000020.1, read as the reverse complement.
TTGGTAGCCCGCACCGAGTTGCAGCCATGGGCGATGTTGGCGAAGGGGCCGCCGTGAATCAGGACGGGGGTGTTTTCCAGAGTCTGAACCAGGTTGGGCTTGATGGCGTCCTTCAGAAGGGCGGTCATGGCGCCGGCAGCCTGCAGGTCCCCGGCATAGACCGGACGGCCGTCGTAGGTGTAGGCCACCAGAATCCGGCTGATCCGGGCCTTCAGGTCGGTCAGATCCTCGGCCAGGCAAAGAATGGCCATGATCTCGCTGGCTACCGTGATAATGAAGCCGTCCTCACGGGGCACGCCACCCAGCTTACCGCCCAGGCCGATGGTAATATGGCGCAGGGCACGGTCGTTCATGTCCAGGCACCGCTTGAAGAGGATGCGGCGGGGGTCGATGCCCAGCTCGTTGCCCTGCTGCAGATGGTTGTCCAGCATGGCGCAGAGCAGGTTGTTGGCTGCGGTGATGGCGTGCATGTCTCCGGTGAAGTGGAGGTTGATGTCCTCCATGGGCACAACCTGTGCATAGCCGCCGCCAGCTGCGCCGCCCTTGATGCCGAAGACCGGCCCCAGAGAGGGCTCTCTCAGCGCCAGCACGGCCTTTTTGCCCAGCTTGGCCATGGCCTGTCCCAGTCCAACCGACGTGGTGGTCTTGCCCTCACCGGCGGGGGTGGGGTTGATGGCGGTAACCAGAATCAGCTTGCCGTCCGGCTCGCTCTCCAGACGGTGGGCCAGCTCGTCCGACAGCTTGGCCTTGTACTTGCCGTAGAACTCCAGCTCGTCCGGCTGGATGCCCAGCTGCTCTGCCACCTGGGCGATGGGCAGCATCTTTGCGCCCTGTGCAATTTCAATATCCGACAACATGGCTTGTCCTCCTCGGGTTTTGCCGCCGGGATTCCGGCGGGAAGATGGGAAAAGGCAGCCGGCGCCTCCCTTCCGGGGAGACACCCAGGTCTGCCTGTTCCAGCCGGACGGGTATCCGCCCCGTTCCGGCCATTCGCAGCCCACGGCGATTCCGCCGTGGATAGCCGCCCAACAGGCGGCTGCAAACAGCAATGCTGTTTGCCCTGCGGTTATTATACCACAAAGACACGCCGCACCGCAACAGCATCCGCACTTTTTCTGTCCGCTCCGGGCGGAACTTTTTCCTCAGGCCAGCAGGTTCTTCCGCATCAGGGCTGCGATCCGCTCGGCCTTCTGCTGCATCACGCCCAGGTCGGGGCCTTCAATCATCACCCGGATCATCGGCTCGGTGCCGGAGGGGCGCACCAGTACCCGGCCGGTTCCCTCAAAGTACCGCTCGGCCTCCCGGATGGCCGCCATGATCTCGGCGTCGTTGACGTACTCGTATTTCCGCTCGCTGCCCACCTCCACATTCACCGTCACCTGAGGCAGCACCGTCATGACCTGTTTCAGCTGGGACAGGGGCTTTCCGGTGTGCTTCATCACCGCCATCAGCTGCAAGGCGGTAATCAGGCCGTCGCCGGTGGTGTTGTGGTCCAGGAAGATCACATGGCCCGACTGCTCGCCGCCCAGGTTGTAGCCCTCGGCCAGCATCCGCTCCAATACATACCGGTCGCCCACCTTGGTCTGGAGAATCTGAATATCGTTTTTCTGTCCCATCTGGGTCAGGCCCAGATTGCTCATGATGGTGGCGACGATGGTATCCCCTTTCAGCTTGCCCTTGCCCTTCAGGTAGCTGCCGCAGATGGCCATGATCTGGTCGCCGTCCACCAGCTCCCCGTTTTCGTCCACCGCCAGCAGACGGTCAGCGTCTCCGTCAAAGGCCAGGCCGACGTCCACATTTCCCTGCTTCACCAGGGCGATCAGGTCCTCCATATGGGTGGAACCGCAGTGGTCATTGATGTTCAGGCCGCCCAGCTCGTGGTGGATCACCTGAAGGTTCACGCCCAGCCGCCGCATGGCCTCAGGCGCTGTCACCGAGGCTGCGCCGTTGGCGCAGTCCACCGCCGCCCGGATGCCGTCCAGCCGGGTGTCCAGGGTGGTGAGGATATAGCTGATATAATCCGATGCTGCCCCTTCCAGCCGGCGGATGGTGCCGATGCCCGCTCCGTCGGGCAGGTCGATGGTGTGCTGGGTGCCCCGGACAATGGCTTCGATCTGGTCTTCCAGCCGGTCAGGCAGCTTGTAGCCATCCCCCGAAAAGAGCTTGATGCCGTTGTAGGCCATGGGGTTGTGGGAGGCGGAGATCATGGCGCTGGCATCGGCGCCATATTCCCGGGTCAGCCAGGCCAGCGCCGGTGTGGGGATGACGCCCACCGGCAGGGCCTCAGCGCCCACCGCACAGAAGCCGGCACAGAGCGCCGCCTCGATCATGTCGCCGGAGATGCGGGTGTCCCGCCCGATGAGGATCCGGGGCCGTCCTTTGCCTCTGCTGGTCAGCACCATGGCCGCCGCCCGGCCGATCTCAAAGCACATCTCCGCCGTCAGCTCGGTGCCGGCAATGCCCCGTACCCCGTCTGTTCCAAATAATCTCGCCATTTGTTCCTCCTGTTCTCCAGCTGTGGGCCGCTGGCGCCGGTTTAAAGAAGCAGCGTGCTCCCTTGTCATTCTACTCGACAACGCCGATTGTAGCACAATCTTTTTAGAAATGCAATAATTTTTAATGAACAGGAAAAGAAAGCTGAGCTTTTAGACGTGAGTTGCTCTTGACAGGTACACGTTCTTATGCATGGTGTAAATGAGAGATGGGATATTCTGCAATTTTTCACAAAATCCGTTGAAATTCGACAGAAATTTCGCTATAATGAGGATAACCGGCGCACCGCCGGTCCATTTCAGACAGACCGAGGAGGACAAAACCTTGAATACCAGAAAAATTCCAACCCTCTCCCCCAACGAAAAGGAGCCTGCACCCAGACGCCGCCGTTCCCGCATGGGGGCGCAGATCGCCGCCCCGCTGCTGGGGGCACTGTCGGTGCTGCTGGCGGGAGCGTTGGGCATCGCCCTGCTGCGGATGCTCTACATCGACCACCAAAGCAAGGAGAAACAGGCCGAAGCCGAGGCGTCCATCGCCCAGCTGGAAGCCCAGCTCCAAACCACCCTTGACACCACCATCCCCATCGAGGACTTCAAGAACGAGGCCGCCCGCTACAACCTCAGCGCCGAGTTCATCCAGCTCTTCTTTGACGACGTCATCGTCTACAAGGACGAGGGCATCGTCTACGAGCCCATCCGGGAGGACTGGCCCAAAAACAGCTACGACTGGTCGTTGCTGGACCGGGAGGACGGCCGGATGGTCTACGGGGACAGCTCGATGGTGGGCATCGACGTGGCCAAGTTCCAGGGAGAAATCGACTGGGCCAAGGTGGCAGCGGATGGCATCGACTACGCCATGATCCGGCTGGGATTCCGGGGCTACGGCACCGGCGCCATCGTCACCGACCCCTACTACGAAGCCAACATCGACGGCGCGCTGGAAAACGGGCTGGACGTGGGCGTCTACTTCTTCTCTCAGGCCACCACCGAGACAGAGGCCGTGGAGGAAGCCGAATATGTGCTGACCCAGCTGGGAGACCGGACTATCACCATGCCGGTGGTCTTTGACATGGAGATGGTCACCGAAGACCCGAACGCCCGGGCCAACGGCCTGACCCCCGAGGAGCGCACCGCCATCACCAGAGCGTTCTGTGAACGAATTGCCGAAGCAGGGCTTCAGCCCATGATCTACGGAAACCCCACCTGGCTGCTGAGCAAGATCAAGCTGGAGCAGTTGCAGGACTACCCGGTCTGGCTGGCTCAGTACTACCGGGAGCCCTTCTACCCCTACCCCTTCCAGATGTGGCAGTACAGCACCACCGGACAGGTGGACGGCATCAGTGGAAATGTGGACCTGAACGTCTGCTTCTCCACCGACTGGTGACGGCTATGAGCAATCCTTTTGAAACACTGTTAAAGCCTCTGCTGGGGCTGCTGACTCCGCTGACCATGCCGTTGTTTGTGCTGGTGGCGGTGGTGGGGTTTGTCTACTGCGTGCTGCTGGCGCTGCGGCTGCGCCGGGCGGAAAAGGGCAGCGACGCCTGGCAGCAGCGGCTTTTCACGCTGCGAAACGGGCTGCTCAGCTGGGTGGCGGCGGTTTCGCTCATCTGGCTGGTGCGGTGGGCGATGCTCACCATTGCGGAATGGCTGTAAAAAAGAGCACTTCCTGGACAGAAACGTCCGGGAAGTGCTTTTTTGTTGGGTATGATTTGGGGCTTGCGGGGTCAAAACTTGCCCTGGAAACGGGCTTACTTGCGTGGTGTCCTGTTTCAACGCAAGTACGTCCGGTTCGATAGAACGCTTCGACCACGCAGGAATAGACGGACGTTTACAGCCATGCGCTTATTCCTCCCGCCAGAACAGTCTTCTTTTCGCCCGCTTCTCCGCCGGCGACGGCAGCGCCGGGAGCTTCACCAGAATGGCATCCTCCCCGATAACCTGTATGTCCTCCCAGGGAATGGTGATGTCCTCCTCCCGGCCCAGCAGTCCCCACAGCCGCAATCTCCCGCAGACCACCAGTCCTTCCACCGTGGCCTTCTCCAGATCCACCAGCAGATGGTCTGCAAAGCCCAACCGGCTTCCGTCCGCCAGGTTGAGAATCTCCTTGCGCTGAAGCTCTCCCGACCGCATCTCCATCTCCCTCACCCTTTCCGGGGGCTTCCTCCCCCGGTTCCAGTTTATTCGGTGAGCGCCGCCGGTATGCCATCCCGGGCAAACCAGACGTCCTTTACCTGGAACACCTGTCCGTTCAGGTAGGAAAGCAGGCAGTCCTCTTTAAAGTCAAAGATCAGCTTGTAGGAGTAGAGCGCCTGATGGGTGAAGCCCAGCGCCCGCTCCTTCCGGTTGTCGGCGTACTTGCCATCCCCCACCAGCGGCCAGCCCATATAGGCCAGGTGCGCCCGAATCTGATGGGTGCGGCCGGTCTTCAGCTCCACCTCCACCAGGGAGTAGCCACCCCTGGTCTCCAGCACCCGGTAATGGGTCACCATGGTGCGGGCACCGGGACGGGGGCTGTCGTAGACCAGCGCCCGGTTCTGCTGCTGGTCCTTGATGTGGTAGTGGGTCAGGGTGGCCGTCCGTGGGCTGGGGCATCCCTTCACCAGACAGAGGTAAAACTTGTGCAGCTGGCGGTTCTTGATACAGTCGTTGAGCAGCCGCAAAGACGGCGCATTCTTGGCCACGATGACAATGCCGCCGGTGTTGCGGTCGATGCGGTTGCAAAGGGAGGGGGCAAAGGAGGCCTCCTCATCGGGGCGGTATTCCCCCTTGTCATAGAGGTAACGCTGCACCCGGTTGATGAGGGTATCCACCGACTCTCCCTCGTCCTCGTGGACGATGAGCCCCTGGGGCTTGTCGCAGAGGAGAATGTTCTCGTCCTCGTAGACCACCCGGATCTGGGGACTGGCCCGGTAAAAGGCGGGGCGTTCGCTGTCAAAGAACTCGTCCCCGATATAAAGGCTGACCTTGTCCCCCGGCTGAAGCCGGTAGCTGATCTCGCTGCGGCGGCCGTTGACCTTGATCCGCTTGAGCCGCAGGTACTTGTACATCAGGCTCTGGGGCAAGAGCCTCGCGGCCTTTTGCAAAAACTTGTCCAGACGCTGGCCGGCGTCGTTATCCTTAATGATGAATTCCCGCATTTACAGTTCAAAATCCTCCCGGCGGTACTGAGGCAGCAGCGGCGTTCCCCGGGGCCGGCGCTTCAGCGGCGCATATTTAAATTTCCGGCAGGAGTAGTAGGGGGATACCACTCCGTTTTTGGGACAGAAGATCATCTGCCCGTTCTGATCGGGCCAGCCCACTTCGCAGTACTCGCAGGCTGGCTCCACATTCTTGCCAAAGAGCTTCATCTGGTTTCTCTCCTTCCGGCAGGCCGGCGGCCAGGGCGTTTCTGAAAATAAAGAAATGCACAGATTTTTCGCAGGAAGTGAGGGGATGCAAGGAAAAAAGCGCAGTCATCCTTTCGGATGCCGAGCATTTTTGACACAGCAGACACCACTTCCTGTAGAAAAAGATGAAAATTTCGACTTTTCAGATCGCCCCTAGTTTTGCCTGTTCCGGCTTCCAGCAGTCACATTATAGCACAGAGCAGGCAGGGAGAGCAAGAGCATCAGACAGAGAAGCACCAGAAACACCGACGCCGTCAGGGTGGGCGAACCCTGGGCGGGCAGCGGCTCGGCAAAGCTGGAAAAGACCGCCGCCGTCACCCAGACAAGCCGCACGGTGAGCAGGCTCAGGGCCAGGCTGAAAAAGCAGTAAGGCCCCCGGAAGAGCAGCGCCTTTCCGCAGCTCACGCCGCTCCCCCGGAGAAAGGCCACCACCTGCATCCAGACGCAGAGCCCGCCAAAGGAGGTGTACACCACCGACAGCGTCACTGCCTGGAGAAAGGAGCTGTCCCGCAGCCCGGCACAGCCCACCGTCACCTCTAACAGTCCGGCAGCCGGACCGATGTCCCCCAGCAGGGTATTCACCACCGAAAAGAGCAGCACCATGCCGCAGATGATGCCCAGGCTGCGGACCGCCCCGGCCACCGCCTCCACCAGACAATCCCCGTAATCGCTGCGGCCGGCCCGTTTCCGGCCGTCACCACCGTCCGCCGGGAGAATCCGGGAGGCCAGCAGGCCGGTCAGGAGGAATGCCACCCCCTGACAGCCCCACAGCAGCAGCCCCAGATGGACGCTCCGGAACAGCTGCCAGCCCACCGCCCCGGTGAGGAAGGCCGGGGAACAGCAGACACAGCTGCACAGCAGTTTTTCGCCGGTCTTGCGGCCCAGCCGTCCCTGGCGAACCATCTGGCCGATCATCAGCGCCCCGGCGGGATAGCCCCCCAGCAACGCCACCACCAGCACCGGCGCCGCCTCCCCCGGCACCCTAAACAGCCGGCAGAGCAGCCGGGCCGGCCAGAACAGCACCGGTGACAGGTCCACCTCCGCCAGAAAATTCCCCAGAATCATAAAGAGGAAAAGGGAGGGGATCACCGACTGAAGGCAGAGCGTGAGTCCCACCTCCACCCCCTTTTCCACCGCATCCGCCCGGGTGAGCAGCAGCCATCCCGCTGCCGCTGTCCCCAGCGTGACAAGCATCCGCTTCCCGTTTGCCATGGGTCTCCTCCTCTCAGCCAAATTCCAGCGCCGAAAACTTTCCCCGCACCAGCAGCCGTCCGCCGCTGTAGGTGTCCACCTGAAGCCCCTCCCCCAACAGGGTCATGGCGCACCGGCCCACCTGAAACCGCAGATATCCCTCCCCAAAGGCCAACACCCGGTCGCACCGTTCCAGATAGAGGGTGTGATCCCGCCAAAGCTGAATCGGGGACTGGGTCCCCAGCTCCAGCCCGGCCAGCAGGGCTTCGCCCCGTCGCTCCTCCAAGTCAAGTCCTCCCCTCTCCGGCACCGGCGGCATCCTGCCGGGCGCCCGCTTTCCCTGCATTATATTCCCGCGCTCACCGTCATATACATGGCACATGGGCAAGCCCCACCGTGCAAAACCACTGGAAAGGATGGAGACAGGAATGATGGAACAGGGATATCTGCTTTTTCGGGCCGAAGGCGAGGAGGTGGGGAGCTTTCTCACCCTGGCGTCGGATGAAGGCATCACCATTCAGAAATTCTGCCAGGCGGAGGGCGTCTGCTTCGGCTACCTCTCCCCGTCGGACTACCGGGCAGCCGCCCGGCTGGGAAGATCCGTGGGCATCCGGCTGCGGATTCTGGAAAAAAACGGGGTGTCCTTTGCCCTGTCCCGGTTCCGGCGGCGGCTGGGGCTGGTGGTCTGGCCGGTGGTGTTCACCGGGCTGCTGCTCTTTTCCCAGTGCTTCCTCTGGGCGGTGGACGTCACCGGCTGCGAGACGCTGGACCCCGCCATGATCCAGGAGAAGGCCGCCGGGCTGGGGCTCAGAAACGGGCTCTTTCTGCCGGGGGCCGACCTGGAATCCATCACCATCCAGATGCGGAAGGAGCTGCCCGGCGTGGCGACCCTCTCCCTCAACCGGGTGGGAAGCCGGGTGGAGATCGCCGTCACCGAGTCCACCCTCGCCCCCATGATCGAGCCCACCGACCCCTGTAACCTGGTGGCGGCCAAAACCGGACAGGTGGTGTCGGTATCGGCAACCGAGGGGCAGGCGGTGGTGAAGCCTGGCCAGACCGTGGCAGAGGGGGAGCTGCTGGTGAGCGGCATCACCGAAACCCCCGACGGCAAGAGCGGCTATGTCCATGCAGCCGGGGAGATCATCGCCGACACCGTCTTTGAGAAGTCCTTCACCCTGCGGCTGAACCAGACCGAGCAGGTCTTCTCCCCCGACACCGAAACCCGGTACTGGCTGGATCTGTTCGGCCAGAAGGTGCCGCTCTTCCTGCCGGACGCCGTGAAAAAGCTCATGGGACAGCAGCAGGAAGGGCAAAGCGAAAGCAGGTGGAGCCTGGAACCCCTGACGGTGTTGGGCATCCCGCTGCCGGTGGGAATCTACACCGAGACCCGGCAGTTTTTCACCATGGAGGAGAAGACCTTCTCAGAGGAGGAAGCGCTGCTGGAGCTGGAGGAGGCGGCGGCCGACTACGAGGCGCAGATGGAGGGAACGCTGCTCAGCCGCACACCCAGGGCATCGGTGGCAGATGGGGTCATGACGTTGACGGTGGATTACTCCTACCGGGAGGATATTGCACTCACACGGCCCATTGAGGTGGAGCTGGTGGAGTAAAAGCGCACCCGGCACGAAAAAACTTTACTCGATTTCAGCGCCCTCACACCCCGCCCTTCGGGGTCGAAGCGCCTTATCGAAACGGGCTTGATTGCGTGGAATCACGTCCCGCAAATCAAAAGCTTTACTCGATTTTTCTCGAAAAATCGCGGGGTTGAGGGGCAGAGCCCCCATCGCCCATCGCAATGGGCGAAACTCCCCTATGCAAAAAAAGCGCAGGAATAGCTTGAAAAACCCTCGCATGGGGTTTTTCAAATGGCTCGGAGAGCCATCCGACAAAACGCCCACACTCTTTTCCCAACAATCCAGTGAATTGTTGGGAACGGGAGAGCGTGACAGATTACCTTTATCAGAACCGCCTAGCAGTTTTCCGAACGTCCCCGGCCATGGAATGGCCGGGGTGGGACTTGTCAGGAAGGTGTCTTGCCCGCTGCTCCCCATCAGCCGTAGTTGATGGCGCGCTATCTCCCGCTTCTGCGCCCGTTTCCAGGACAAGTTTCAACCCCGCAAGTGCGAACCTGCTACGCTCTCCCCCCTGCCATATCCGACGCTTCCTCCCTTCTTTTACCAGTTTGCGGAGAGAATCCAAATTGATGGATTAAATTTTGTGTATAACGCATAGATACAAACCGGAATTTTTATGGTATAATACTAGTAATCTAAAACGACGGTTCTGCCAGCCCCTGTGGGTCCCTTCCCCCCGGACCGGCTTTCCGTCCTTTTCAAAAGGGGTTTGAGAAACTTTGAGTGAACGCACCGTGATTTTCCGAAATGGCGAACAGCTGGCGACCCTTTGCGGCAATGTGGATACCAACCTGGAGGCCCTGCGCAAGGCCTACGGCGTGGAACTGGTGACCCGGGACTGCGATCTCAAGATCATCGGCGAACCAGAGCAGGTGGACGCCTGCGAGCGGGCTGTCAGAAGCCTGGTCTCCCTCATCACTGCCGGCAAAACCATCGACGAGCTGGACGTCCGGTATGCCATCTCCCTGACCGGCGATGGCACCGAGGTCCAGCTTCAGGAGCTGGGCAGTGACTGCATCTGCATCACCCAGCGGGGCAAGCCGGTCCATCCCAAAACGGTGGGCCAGCGCAAGTATATCCAGACCATCGAGCAGAACACCATTACCCTGGGTGTGGGCCCCGCCGGTACCGGCAAGACCTACCTGGCCGTCGCCATGGCTGTCAAGGCCTTCCGGGCTGGCACCGTCCAGCGGATCATCCTCACCCGTCCCGCTGTGGAGGCGGGCGAAAAGCTGGGCTTCCTCCCCGGTGACCTGCAAAACAAGGTCGACCCCTACCTCCGGCCCCTCTATGACGCCCTCTTTGACTTCCTGGGGCCCGAGAGCTTCCAGAAGCTCCAGGAGCGGGGCAGCATCGAGGTGGCTCCCCTGGCCTACATGCGGGGCCGTACCCTGGATGAATCCTTCATCATCCTGGACGAGGCCCAGAACACCACCCGGGAACAGATGAAGATGTTCCTGACCCGGTTGGGCTTCGGCTCCAAGATCATCATCACCGGCGACGTCACCCAGATCGACCTGCCGGCGGATAAGAAGTCGGGTCTGGTGGAGGCCATGAAGGTGCTGCGAGGCATCGACGACATCGGCATCATCCGCTTTACCGAAAAGGACGTGGTCCGGCACAAGCTGGTACAGGACATTGTCAGAGCCTATGACCGTTATTACGAGGAGGGTAAATCCAAACGCCATGAATAAAGTAAAAGTTGTCATCTCCAACCGTCAGAACGATGTGAAAATCCCCACCGGTATCCGCCTGCTGGTGCGCCGCTGCTGCAACGCCGCTCTCCGCCTGGAAAACTTCACCGAGGATGCCGAAATCGCCGTCTCCTTCGTGAGCAACGAGGAGATTCAGCGCCTCAACGCCCAGTACCGGGGCAAGGACGCCGTCACCGACGTTCTCTCCTTCCCTCTGGGTGAAAACGGCAAGTATGACAAGAACGAAACCACCGGCGCCCTGCTGCTGGGCGACATCGTGATCTCCATGCCCAAGGCCATGGAGCAGGCCCAGGCCTACGGCCACTCCCTCCAGCGGGAAGTCGGCTTCCTCACCACCCATTCCATGTTCCACCTGCTGGGCTATGACCACGAAGCCGGCGGCCTGGAGGCCGTCAAGATGCGGGAGAAGGAAGAGACCGTCCTCACCATGCTGGGCATCTCCAAGGATGCCAGCTATGTCATGGCCAATGACTGAGCAGACGCCCAGTCTCGGCAGTCTCTGCCGCAGCTTTGGAAATGCCCTGCGGGGCGTAAGGCATTGTCTGAGGCGGGAGCGGAATATGCGAATCCATCTGGGAGCGGCGGTGCTGGTCACCGCCTTTTCCGCTGTCTGCACCCTGTCGCCTTTGGAATACGCCCTGCTCTTTCTGACCATGGGGGTGGTGCTGGCCGCCGAAGCCCTCAACACCGCCATCGAACGGACGGTGGACCTGGTCACCCATCAGCGCCACCCCCTGGCCCGGGCCGCCAAGGATGCCGCAGCAGCCGGGGTGCTGCTTGCTGCCCTGGGCGCAGCCGCAGCGGGGGCGGCCCTTTTTCTGCCTGAGGGCAGGCTGCTAGAAGGCCTCGCCCGCATCGCCGGAAGCCCCCTGCTGACGGCGGTATTTCTGCTGCTGGCGGTAGCGGCGCTGGTCTTCGCCTTTTTCGGCGAGCGGCTCCTCTCCCCCCGGCGGCGTCACGGAAAGGAATAACCTATGAATCAGACCAAATCGGCCTTTGTCGCCATTGTGGGCAAGCCCAATGTGGGCAAGTCCTCCCTGCTCAACGCCCTTCTGGGGGAGAAAATCGCCATTGTCTCGGCAAAGCCCCAGACCACCCGCACCCGGATTCTCGGCGTCCTGACCCGGGACGAGACCCAGTTCTGCTTCCTGGACACCCCCGGCTTTCACAAGCCCCACACCAAGCTGTCGGGCCACATGAACCAGGTGGTGACCCAGAGCATTGGCGACGTGGACCTGGTGCTGTTTGTGGTGGAGCCGGCCGGAGAGCTGAATCCCCAGGAGCATCAGCTCATCGAGGAGTTCGGCCGCCGCAAGCTCCCCGTCACCCTCATCATCAACAAGACCGACCTGGCAAAGCCGGAGGAGATTCTCGCCCGGATTGATTCCCTGCGGACGCTCTATGACTTCGCCGCCGTCATTCCCATCAGCGTCACCACCGGCAGCGGTCTGGACGACGTGCTCTCGGAGCT
>CALXFL010000019.1 GCA_944387515.1 uncultured Clostridia bacterium | reverse complement strand
ATAAACCGGTCCTTTCTCATGGGAATGAGCATTCCCTTTTTTCTTTATCATACCAGATTCCAGACAAAAAGAAAAGCACTCCGGCTTTTTGCCGAAGCGCCTGATATTTAAGAATCGGATTTTTCTTCCTGAGAAGAGGTCTCTTCTACTCCATACTGACCTGCCAGCAGATCCCGGATCTGGGTGAGCAGCTCTTCCTGGGTAGGAGCCTTGGGCTTCTCCTCCTCTTTTTTCTCCTCTGCCGCCTGTTTCCGGCGCAGTTTCTCTCCCAGCTTGGTCATCAGCCGGATAAAGAGGAAGATGGAAAGGGCAATCAGCAGGAAATCCACCACATTCTGTAAAAAGGCGCCATAGGCAATGGCAACCTCAGGATGAAGAACAGTTCCCGCGTCATCGGTCACCTGCTGCCGCAGTACCAGCTTCAGTCCGGAGAACTCCACCGAATCGGTAAAGAGGCTGAAAAACGGCATGATGACATCGTTGACCAGAGAGGTAACGATTTTACTGAAGGCACCACCGATGATAACACCGATGGCCATGTCAATGACATTACCCTTCATGGCAAAGGCTTTAAAATCCTGTATGAACTTTTTCATGAAAACATCCTTTCCGGCTACTCTGTTGTATGAGCTGCCAACACCGCTATCATACCAGAAAAACCAGCAGAATGCAACTATTTCAGCTGCGCATCGCCCGCATGGCGTTCAAAATGGCAATAACCGCCACGCCCACATCGGCAAAGACCGCCGCCCACATACTGGCCATGCCGAACAGTCCCAGCAGCAGGATCAGTCCCTTGACACCCAGAGCAAAGATAATGTTCTCCCGGGCAATGGCCATGGTCTTGCGGGCAATCTTCACGGCATCAGCCAGCTTGCCGGGCTGGTCATCCATCAGTACCACATCCGCCGCCTCAATGGCAGCATCGGAACCCAAACCGCCCATGGCGACGCCGGCATCTGCCAGCGCCAGTACCGGCGCATCGTTGATGCCATCTCCCACAAAGAGGAGCTTCTCCCCCTGCCGTTTTTCGGCCAGCAGCTTTTCCACCTGCTCCACCTTGTCGCCGGGAAGCAAGCCTGCCCAGTACCGGTCCAATCCCAACTGCTGGGCTACCGGCTGAGCAGCTGCCGCAATATCGCCAGTAAGCATCACCATCTGACGGACTCCCAGACGCCGCAGCCGGATAATGGCTTCTTTTGCATCGGGCCGCACCCGGTCCGAAATAACCAAGCATCCCTGATACACGCCGTCCACAGCCAGATGAACCACCGTGCCGGGTTGGGAAGGTGTCATGGGCGAAAGGCCCAGGGCAGCCATCAGCTTTTCATTGCCGCAGGCAAGGATCTTGCCCTCCACCTGTGCCACAATACCGTGTCCGGCCCGCTCCTCGAAGGAATCCGGAGCCGCTGTTTCCTGTCCAAAGGCTCGCCGCACCGACAGAGCGATGGGATGCTCCGACACACTCTCCGCCATGGCACAGAGTCGCAGCAGTTCGTCCTTTTCCAGTTCTCCCTGAGGATAGAGTCCGGTCACCTCAAAGACTCCCTCAGTGAGGGTACCGGTCTTGTCAAAGACCACCACACCGGCAGAGGCCACTGTTTCCAGCGCATTGCTGCCCTTGAAGAGGATACCTTTCCGGGAAGCACCACCGATACCGCCGAAAAAGCTGAGCGGCACCGAAATAACCAGTGCACAGGGGCAGGAGATAACCAGGAAGGTCAGGGCCTGGTGAATCCATTTGCTAAAGGGCTGCTGCAAAATCAACGGAGGCAGCAGAGCCAGCAGGACCGCTGCTGCCACAACAGCAGGGGTATACACCCGGGCAAACCGGGTGATAAAGCTCTCCACCCGCGCCTTCCGGGAGGAGGCATTCTCCACCAGCTCCAGAATACGGGTGACGGTGGACTGGCTGGCAGGACAGCTGACCCGAATCTCCAGCAGACCGTTCTGGTTCACCGAACCACTGAGCACCGGACTGCCGGGAGAAACTGAACGGGGCACCGACTCACCGGTGAGGGCAGAGGTGTCCAGCATGGCAGTGCCACTGATAACCTCGCCATCCAGCGGAATCCGTTCCCCGGCCCGCACCTGAATCACTTCCCCGGTCTCCACCTCCTCCGGAGAGACTGTCACAAAGCTGCCGTCCCGCAGGACATTGGCCGAATCCGGACGGATGTCCATCAAGGCCGCAATGGAGCGGCGGGAACGATGAACGGCGATGTTCTGGAACAGTTCTCCCACCTGGAAGAACAGCATGACTGCCACACCCTCGGCATAGTCCGATACAAAAAAGGCACCCACCGACGCCACCGTCATCAGAAAATTCTCATCCAGCAGCTGACCCCGGAAAATCCCCCGCAGGGCATTCCAGACCACATCGCCGCCAGCCACCAGGTAGGCCGGCACAAAGAGCAGCAGCCGCCAATATCCCTCCAGCGGAGCCAGCAACGCCGCCAGCATCAGCACACCGCCTATAACAATCCGCAGCAGGGATTTTTTTTGTTTTCTGGTCATACCTTCCTCCCGGCTTCAGCCTCAGTGAATCTCGCAGTCCGGTTCCACCTTGCGGGCAGCCTTGAGCACCTGCTTCATAATGGCGTCAAACCGGGCGTCATCAGCCTCAATCGTCAGTTTCTGCGCAAAGAAATTCACATTGGCAAAGGTGACACCGTCAATCTTCTGGATGGCGGCCTCAATCTTGGCGGCACAGTTGGCGCAGTCAATTTCCTCGATGGCAAATACTTTTTTCATGATAAATCTCCCTTTCTGTCACTCGCAGATGTGTTCCATTCCCTGCCGGATGATCCGGCTCACATGGTCGTCGGCCAGGGCGTAAAAAACGGTACGTCCCTCCCGGCGGTTTTTGATGAGCTTCGCCTGCTTGAGCACCCGCAGCTGATGGGAAATGGCGGACTGGGTCATGCCCAGCAGCAGTGCAATGTCACAGACGCACATCTCCGCCTCCAGCAGCACATAGAGAATCCGGATCCGGGTACTGTCCCCGAACACCTTGAAAAGCTCAGCCAGATCGTAAAGGCGATCCTCCTCCGGCATCCGCTCCCGCACTGTTTCCACCAGTTCCTCATGAGCGTGAATAAAGTCGCAGTGCTCTACATCCTGAATTGCCAACTTCCCACTTCCTTTCATATGAACACATGAACGATTATTCATGTGTTCATTATATGCTATTCTTCTCTTCCTGTCAAGAGGAAAAATGAAAAAAGCCCTTCCGATTGGAAAGGCTAAACAGTATAGACATCCGGTTTCTTAAACAGGCGTACCAAATCCACCACTACACCCACCAACAGCAATCCACCGGTCAGCAGGTAGAGTGCGCCCATTCCCGGTTTTTCCTCATAGAATTTATGCGCACCAAATATACCCAGAAAAAAACAGAGCAGCAGCGCTGTCCGGCGCTTTTTTTCTCTTGCCGCCCATTCATCCGGTTCCTGAAGAGGAGGTGCTGCCCTGCCACAACCAGGACAGCAGCCGCTCCTCTCCGGCAGTACCTTGCCGCAATATCCACACCGCACCGTAATGATGGGATAGGACGGGGATTTTTTCGGACTGTTCATCTGCTCCTGCCTCCGGGCTTCTGTCTCCTACTGTTTTGGATATTGTAACACATAAGTATTCAATTGTCAACATATGTATTCATAGCTTCCACTAAGTTCCCATAAAATGAAACTGAGGTGATGAAATATGTATACCCCTACGTTGGACGCCGCCACAGTCGGACGGGTCATTGCATTATTCCGAAAACAGAACGGTATGTCTCAGGAAGTGCTCAGCGGCCTGGCAGACATTGGCAGCAGCCATCTCAGTGCCATTGAACGAGGCGAGCGAAAGCCCACCCTGGAAACCCTTTACCGCATCTGTAATGCACTGGGGGTCAAAATGAGTACGGTGATTCTGAAATTGGAGGAAGAGCTGGAACAAAACCCATAAGAGGCCTTTTCGTCTGCTGCCCCGTGTGATATGATGAAGTAAGAGTATCCACTCTGTCTGCCGTTGGAGGTGTTTTCATGGAAGAAGATCTGCTGCTGTTTTTTGGGAGTCATATGGACGCCCTGCCTATTTACCGCCGTCTTGAAGCGTGCATCCTCAGTCAGATTCCTGATGTCAGGCTGAAGATACAGAAAAGTCAGATTTCCTTTTACAACCGGCATCTGTTTGCCTGTGTCTCCTTTGCACGGGTGCGGCCTGCTGCCAGCCAGCCGCCGGTCTGGCTAGTGGTGACCTTTGGACTGGATCATCCGGTGGATTCTCCCCGTATTGACATCGTCACCGAACCATACCCCAACCGCTGGACCCATCACCTGCTGCTCTCCTCCCCGGATGAAGTGGATGAACAGCTGATGAATTGGCTTCAGGAAGCCGCCTGCTTTTCCCAGAACAAATAAGAATGCCCCGGGCCTTTCTTTGAAGGCTCGGGGCATTCTGCTATTCTGAAAAGATCAGATGGTGGTGATATCAATCAGCTCGATATCGTCGATGGTGCGATCCATGGCGAGACAGTCGGCCACAGCGTTGGCAGTGTCCATACAGGTCAGGCAGATGATGGAGCGCTCTACAGCCTTCCGGCGGATCTGTACCGAATCCAGTGCAGGCTGACGGCCATGAGTGGAGGTGGAGATCACATAGTCGATCTTGCCGCTGTCCAGCAGGGTCAGCACGTTGTTTTCGGGATCCTCGGAGATCTTCTTGACAGTGTTCGCGGGAATCATGTTCCGGTTGAGCTTGAGGGCAGTGCCGCTGGTGGCATAGATCTCAAAGCCCAGGGAGGCAAACTTATCCGCTACCTCCAGCACCTCTTCCTTGTCGGCGTCACGCACCGAGATCAGCAGGCCGCCGGACCGCTTCAGGCTGTTGCCGGAAGCCACCAGGCCCTTGACCAGGGCGTCCTGATAGGTGCGGGCGATGCCCAGTACCTCACCAGTGGACTTCATTTCAGGCCCCAGGTGGGTATCCACGTTGTTCAGCTTGGAGAAGCTGAACACAGGAACCTTGACAGCCACATAGTCTGCTTCAGGATAGAGGCCAGTGCCGTAGCCCAGATCCTTGAGCTTCTTGCCCAGGATAATCTCGGTAGCCAGAGCGACCATGGGCACGCCGGTAACCTTGGAGATATAGGGAACGGTACGAGAGGACCGGGGATTCACCTCAATGACATAGACCTCATGGTTGTAAACCACATACTGGATGTTGATGAGGCCCTTGACTTTCAGCTCTCTGGCAAAGCGGCCAGTATACTCGATCAGGGTCTGCCGTACATGGTGAGGCAGGGTCTGGGCAGGATATACCGAGATGGAGTCACCGGAGTGAACGCCGGCACGCTCCACGTGCTGCATGATGCCGGGAATCAGGTAATCCTCGCCGTCGGAGATGGCGTCAACCTCTACCTCAATGCCCATCAGGTACTTGTCGATGAGCACCGGGTTTTCCAGCTCATGAGCAGTGATGATAGCCATATACTCCTGAACGTCGGCATCGTTGTAGGCGATAATCATATTCTGACCGCCCAGTACATAGGAAGGACGGAGCAGCACAGGATAACCCAGATCATTGGCAACGGTGAGGGCTTCCTCGGTGGTGAAGACGGTCTGGCCTTTGGCGCGGGGAATGTTGCAGCGCTCCAGCAGCTCATCAAACCGTTCACGGTCCTCAGCCTCGTCGATGGAATCAGCAGAGGTGCCCAGAATGTTGACACCCAGCTCATCCAGGAACTTGGTGAGCTTGATGGCAGTCTGGCCGCCGAACTGCACCACAACGCCGTAAGGTTTCTCGGTCTCGATCAGGTTGCGGACGTCCTCCTTGGTCAGGGGGTCAAAGTAGAGACGGTCACCGGTGTCGAAGTCGGTGGAAACAGTCTCGGGATTGTTGTTGGCGATGATGGCTTCGTAACCAGCCCGCTTCAGCGCCCAGACACAGTGTACAGAGCAGTAGTCGAACTCGATGCCCTGACCGATCCGGATGGGACCGGAGCCGAAAACGATGATCTTCTTCTTGTCGCTCTGCTGACGGTCGATAAAGAGACGGGCCTCATTTTCATCATCATAGGTGGAGTAGAAGTAGGGAGTACGGGCCTCAAACTCGGCAGCGCAGGTGTCTACCATCTTGTAGCTGGCAAACCGGGTGATGGGAGGCTTCTGACCGGACAGGCGTTCGATGGTGGAATCCAGATAGCCCCACTTCTTGGCGCGCATGTATTTCTCCTCAGTCAGCTCGCCCTCGGCCAGCTCCTTCTCCAGATCCAGCAGGTTCTGCATCTTCCAGAGGAACCACTCATCCACCAGGGTGATCTCGTGGATCTTCTCTACGGAGATACCCCGCTTCAGAGCTTCGTACAGAACGAAGATCCGGCGGTCATCCACCTCATAGAGCATCTTCTCGATTTCCTCGGTGGGAATCTCAGCAAGGTCGGGCAAAGTCAGGGTGTCCAGACCCAGTTCGATGCCGCGGACAGCCTTCATGATGCCCTGCTCGAAGGAAGTACCGATGGCCATAACCTCACCGGTAGCCTTCATCTGGGTGCCCAGGGTCCGCTTGGCGTAGACAAACTTGTCAAAGGGCCACTTGGGGAACTTGACAACGAGATAGTCGATGGCAGGCTCAAAGCAGGCGTAGGTGGTGCCGGTTACAGCGTTGATGATCTCATCCAGGGTATAGCCAATGGCGATCTTGGAAGCTACCTTGGCGATGGGGTAACCAGTGGCCTTGGAAGCCAGAGCGGAAGAACGGGAAACGCGGGGGTTTACCTCGATGACTGCATATTCAAAGGATTCAGGATGCAGAGCGAACTGGCAGTTACAACCGCCCTCTACCTTCAGCTCGGAGACGATGTTGATGGCAGCGGTGCGGAGCATCTGGTACTCTTTATCAGACAGGGTCACGGCAGGAGCCACGACGATGGAGTCACCGGTGTGAACACCTACCGGGTCCATGTTCTCCATGGAGCAGACGGTGATGATGTTGTCCTTGCTGTCCCGGATGACCTCAAACTCGATCTCTTTCCAACCGGAGATGCACTTCTCAATAAGCACCTGGGTGATGGGAGAAAGGCGCAGGCCGTTGCGGGCAATATCCCGCAGCTGAGCCTCGTCATCTGCAATACCGCCGCCGGTACCGCCCAGGGTGAAAGCGGGACGGACGATAACGGGATAGTGGATCTCCTCAGCAAATGCCACGGCATCCTCAACGGTGGTTACGACCTTGGAGGGGATGCAGGGCTGGTTGATGGCTTCCATGGTGTCCTTGAAGGACTGACGGTCCTCAGCCTTGTCGATGGTCACAGGGTCGGCGCCCAGCAGCTTGACACCGTGCTCAGCCAGGAAGCCCTCCTTGGCCAGCTCCATGGAGAGGGTCAGGCCGGTCTGGCCGCCCAGGGTGGAGAGCAGGCTGTCGGGTTTCTCCAGAAGGATGATCCGTTTGATTACATCCAGGGTCAGGGGCTCAATATAGATCTTATCGGCCATCGCCTTGTCGGTCATGATGGTGGCAGGGTTGGAGTTGACCAGTACAACCTCCAGTCCTTCCTCCTTCAGGGCACGGCAGGCCTGGGTGCCGGCGTAGTCAAACTCGGCAGCCTGGCCGATGACGATGGGGCCGGAGCCGATTACCATTACTTTCTTAATATCTTGTCTCAGCGGCATTGTGCAATCCTTCCTTTCCTTGCTTCCAGCGGCCGGTCAGCGGACCATGGCCAGAAATTCATCATAGAGATAACCGGTGTCCTGTGCCTCGCCGGGACCCACCGGGCGGAACTGAACCGACAGCGCTTTGATGTGACTGTAACGGATACCCTCGCAGCTGCCGTCGTTGACGTTCTGATGGCTGATTTCACCTGCCTCCGCCGGCAGATCCACTACTTCATAGCCGTGGTTCTGGGAGGTGGGGTAAGTCTTTTTGGTACGGTTGTCGATAACCGGCTGGCTGGCACCCCGGTGTCCATGATGGAGCCGGCAGACCGATGCTCCCTGAGAGAGAGCCAGCAGCTGATGTCCCAGACCGATGCCGAAAAGGGGCTTTCCAGCGGCAGCCAGTGCCCGGATGGTATCCAGCACCGCAGCCTCCTCAGCAGGATCGCCAGGACCCTCGGACAGCACCACGCCGTCGCAGCCGGCATAGGCCTCTGCGCCGTCGCTTACAGAATGGAAGCTGACCTTGCAGCCTCTCCGCTGAAGCTCAGAAGCGGCGAAGGAGGGCGCACCCAGATTCATGATGCCGATATGGGGACCATTTCCCTCGATGGTGGCAGGCTGGGATTCGGTGACAGCAGCCACAGCATTTTCCAGCTTCCAGCCGGACAGCGCCTGCTGAAGGGCGGGAATAGCAGCCTCGTCGGTGGTGATGGTGCCGGTCATGGTACCCTTTTCACGCAGGATGCGGGTCAGGTGCCGGGTATCGATTCCCCAGAGGCCCACCACATTCTGCTCCCGCAGGAAGGTGTCAATGTCTCCTTCACACCGGAAATTGGAGGGCGCATCGCACCATTCTCTGACGATGCAGCCCCGAAGGAAGCAGTGGCTGCCAGAGAAATCCTCATGATTGACGCCGTAGTTGCCCATCATGGGGAAGGTCTGGAGATAAATCTGTCCGTAATAGCAGGGGTCGGTGAGGGCCTCCTGATAGCCGGTCATAGCGGTGGAAAAGACCACCTCACCGGTAACCGTGCCGGCTGCGCCGAAGTTTTCTCCGGCCAGAATCGTGCCGTCCTGGAGCAGAAGCCAGGCGGGACGTCCATGCTGTACCTTGTTCATTTCGCTCATCGTCTCATTCTCCATTTTCTGTCTGGGATTTAGGGCCGGGAGCCGGCCCGCTGGTGGATGGAAGGAGTGGTTATTTCAGATGGATATGGCTGACAATATCATCCCGCATCCGGATGGCTTCCCGGCGAGCTGCACCGGCGAAGTCGTGCTCGTCGCACTTCTCCTTCTGCCAGGCGCAGAGGATGCCGCGGGAGGAGTTGATGATGGCACCCAGGCCATTCTCATCAAAGCCACCGGCCACATCGGCTGCTCCACCGCCCTGCGCACCGTAACCGGGCACCAGGAAGAAGGTGTGGGGCATCCGGCGGCGCAGCTCGGTCAGCTGGTCGGGGTAGGTAGCGCCTACCACAGCACCCACGCCGGAGTAACCGTACTTGGTGCCGGGAAGCTCCTCGCCCCACTTCTCACACATATCGCCCATCAGCTCGTAAACAGTCTGAACAGGGCGGACATAAGCCTTTTTGTCCTGAAGCTCACCGGAAGAGGGGTTGCTGGTCTTGACCAGTACGAAGATGCCCTTGTCCTCCTCCTTGCAAACCTTCAGCAGCGGGGTGATGCCATCGCTGCCCAGGTAACCGTTTACGGTGAGAGCGTCAGCTCCGAAGGGAGAAACCTTCTGGCCCCGGATCTCCTGGTGGCCCAGGTGGGCGATGGCGTAAGCCTCCATGGTGGTGCCGATGTCGTTGCGCTTGCAGTCAGCGATGACATACATGCCCTTCTTCTGAGCGTAGGAGATGGTTTCAGCGAAGGTACGCATACCGTACCAGCCGTACATTTCATAGTAGGCAGCCTGGGGCTTCACGGCGGGTACAATGTCGCAGAGGGCGTCGATCAGGGCAAAGTTGAACTCCTTGACGGCAGCGGCAGCGGCCTCCAGGGGATCAGCGATGCTGTCATATTTTGCCCGGATATAGGCGGGAATATAGGAATACTTGGGGTCCAGTCCGGCAACAGTGGGGTTTTTCGTCTCCACGATCCGGTCAATCAGTTTGTCAAAAGACATGGCTGTTACCTCCTGTAAAGATTTCGATATCACTCAGCATAGACCGTCTTGCCCCGGCAGATGGTGCGGACCACCTTGCCGGTAAAGGTCATGCCTTTGAATACAGTGTTTTTGGAACAGGAATGAAGCTTTTCAGGCTCCACCGTCCAGACCCGTTCCGGGTCGGCGATAGCCACATCGGCGATGCCGCCTTCCTCCAGTACGCCGCCGGGCAGCTTCAGCAGCCGGGCAGGGTTGGTGCTCATCAGTTCCACCAGCCGCCGCATCGAGATAACGCCGGTGCGGACCAGGTGGGTATAGCAGGCAGCAAAGCTGGTCTCCAGTCCTACAACGCCGTTGGGCGCCTTCATAAAGTCAGCCTTCTCCTCCTTGGCGTGAGGAGCATGGTCGGTGATGATGCAGTCGATAGTGCCGTCAGCGATACCGGCCAGAATGGCCCGGATATCTGCAGGCTCCCGCAGAGGCGGGTTCATCCGGTAGTCAGCGTCCCGGCTCAACAGCTTTTCGTGGTCCAGGATGAAGTAATGGGGAGCGGTTTCACAGGTCACCGCCACGCCTCTTGCTTTGGCCTCCCGGATCAGGCTCACAGCACCCCGGGTGCTCACATGGGCAATGTGAATGGGCACATTCGCGGAATCTGCCAGGCAGATTTCCCGGGCGGTGATGCTGTCCTCGCTGGCCCGGTCCATGCCCGGCACGCCCAGGGTGCGGGATACATCGCCCTTATGGATGATGCCGCCGTTGATCAGGTCCAGATCCTCACAGTGAGAGATGGTCAGCAGGCCCAGCTTGGCAGCCCGCTGCATTCCCTCCAGCATCAACCGGGCGTTTTTCACCGGCCGGCCGTCGTCCGACACTGCAACAGCGCCAGCCGCCTTGAGGGAGGACATATCCGACAGGTTCTCCCCTGCCATGCCCCGGGTGATGCAAGCCACCGGGTAAACCCGGGCGTCTGCCTGCTCTGCCTTCTGGCGGATATAGGTGACCACCTCAGCGGTATCCACCGGAGGTGCCGTATTGGGCATGCAGACCACCGAGGTGACACCACCTGCCGCTGCTGCCGCACAGCCGGTGAAGATATCTTCTTTGTGGGTCTGGCCCGGATCCCGCAGGTGAACATGCATATCAATGAATCCGGGCAGGACCAGCAGCCCGGTGGCGTCAATGACCTCACAGCCCTCTGTGGGCAGATTTTCGCCAATGGTGCGAATGGTATCGCCGTCAATCAGCAGGTCGTAAATGCCGTCCAGACCATTTTTCGGGCTGATTACCCGGCCGCCTTGAATCAGAATCATGGGGTTCCGCCTTTCTTGTTCTTGCTGAAATATTGCCGGTCAGATGATGACCACCTTGTCCACGCCGTCCCGCTCCCGGACAAAGACCCGCACATTTTCCTCCCGGGAGGTGGGCAGGTTTTTGCCGATAAAGTCAGCCCGGATGGGCAGCTCCCGGTGGCCCCGGTCTACCAGGACCGCCAGCTGGATACATTGGGGACGGCCCATGGCCATGATGGCGTCGATGGCCGCCCGAACGCTCCGGCCGGTGTAGATGACGTCATCCACCAACACCAGCTTTTTTCCGCCAATGTCAAAGGGAATCTGTCCCGATCCAGCAGGCTGGCGCCGGTTGTCATCCCGGTACGGGGTAATGTCCAGACATTCCACCGTCACCTGCACGCCCTCCACCTGAAAAATCTTGGCGGCAATGCGGCAGGCCAGATCATAGCCCCGGCTGAGAATCCCTACCAGACAGAGATCCTCCACGCCCTTGTTGCGTTCGATAATCTCATAGGAGATACGGTTGATGGCCCGGGTCATAGCCTTGTCATCCAGTATCAGTGCCTTTTCCATCCAAACCGCCCCCCTGACGCAAAAAAGCCAGACTGTCCTGGGCTGACAGTCTGGCTGCTCTTCACGCATATAGACACCGGGTGCCCCAGTGTACAAGCAGGACTGCCTTGTCAGCCTCACAGGACCAACTTAAAGGTTGTCACAAACGAAGCGGCGCACCGCTCCGCACAAAAGATGCTTACTGTTCTACATTTTACAGGATATCTGCCGCTTTGTAAAGAGGATTCCGGAAATTTATCGGAATTCTGCAAAAAAATGCGATCGTTTTTCCGTCTGTCCGTCTAATTTTTCCAGCCTGGCGGCATTCCACAAAAAAATCCATGCAAAAAGCCGGACGGAACAAGCTCCATCCGGCTATCTCTCACTGGGTCCAGTCCTCGCAGCTGCAGCTGATGCTGTGCTTTACCCGGTCCTCTACCTCGGCTCTCTTGGCGTTGTTGAACCGGTCCACCGTGCCCACCAGGTAACCGGTGATCCGGCGAATCCGCTCGAAGCTCACCGGTGCCAGCCGGTAGGACAGATCCACATAGTCTCCATCCAGCTTGATATCAATGGATTCAAAGCTGCGGCCGGGATGTTCCTCCCGCAGGTGTGCCACATAGCAGTTGATCTCCTGCTGGCTCATGTCTCCTCCGGTCACGGTGATTCTGGTATCCATATGTATACTTCCTTTCTAACATTGTCGGTAATTGAAAATATACCACATCTTGTGTATCGTGTCAATAGAATATCCAGATACAGGGAGAATAATTTTTATATTAGAATAGTTTTAAAACTTTTCCAATGCCTTCAACAGCTGATCCGCCGCTACTGTCACATCTCCATCCGGCAGCTTTTCCCAATCAAAAAGCGGTATCAGCTCCGAAGCGGAAACCGGCTCCGGTCTGTCCAGCAGGCCGCCCAGCCATGCCAGCAGTCCCAACAGCGGCTCGGGTCCCGACAGTTGGCTGCGGAAATGTGCCATATCCAGGTCCCCATCCCGCTTGGAGAGCCGCCGTCCATCCGGCGCCAGCAGCAGCGGAATATGACCATACTGGGGCGGTGCAAAACCCAGCGTCTGTTGAAGCCAGATCTGCCGGGGCGTGGAGGTAAGCAGGTCACTTCCCCTCACCACCAAATTCACCCCCATCAAAGCATCGTCCACCGACACAGCCAGCTGGTAGGCAAAGACGCCATCCGCCCGGCGAATCAGGAAGTCGCCGCAGGTGTCGGGCAGATGTTCCTGCTGAAAGCCGCACCGGAGATCGGTGAAGGAAATCGTCTCATCCGGCACCTGCACCCGCAGGGCAGGACGCCGCCGGGCTGATAGAACTTCCCGCTCTACCGGTGTGAGATGGCGGCACCGGCCACTGTACAGCACCCGTCCATCCGAAAGATGGGGCGCTTCAGCAGCGTGCAGCTCGGCCCGGCTGCAAAAGCAGGGATAGCAAAGCCCCAGCGCTTCCAGCTTTTCAAGAGCGGCCTGATAAATTTCTCCCCGCTGGCTCTGGTAATAGGGTGTCTGGGGACCACCGGTGCTACCTCCCTCGTCCCAGGTAAGGCCCAGCCAACGGAGGTCCTCCTCCAGCAGGTCGCTCAGGGCCCGGCTGGTGCGTTGAGGGTCCAGGTCCTCTATCCGTAAAATCAGCTTGCCGCCAGCCGACCGCACGGCCAGCCAGCAAAGCAGACAGCTGAACAGATTCCCCAGATGCATCCGGCCGCTGGGACTGGGGGCAAACCGCCCCACTACCTGAGATTTCAACGGCCGAATTCCTCCCCCATGACGCCCAGCAGAGTGCCGGTGGGATCACTGCTGTGGTTCCAGTAAAAGATGCCGCCCAGGCCCCGCTCCTTTACATACTTGCATTTCTCTGCAATGGAACGGGGATCGTCATAGCTGATAAAGGTACTGCCATTAAAGAGATAGGGAGCCTTGGCTTCATCATCCCAATAGTAGGTGTAACCGTTCTGGTCAACATAAGACTCGGCCAGCTGGGCATAGGTGGGACCGTAACCGCCCCCGGTCTTGGCCAGCTGGAGAAAGCCGTGGTTGCGGTCGGGAATGTTCTCCCACTGACGGGAGTAGAAGGCAGCGCCCAGCAGCAGCTTCTCCCGGGGAGCGCCGTACTGCTCAAAGAGCCGCATGGCCTGGTCACAGCTGTTGCGGAAGATGTCACCGGTGGAGGAATAAAGCTGGGAGTGATGGCCGGTGAGAGCATGGAAACCACATTTCAGATCGTAGGTCATGACACAGATGTAGTCCAGAATCTCTGCAAGCCGGGGAAGCTCCACGCTCTCCACATAATAAAGGTCGGCACCAGCAGCAATGGAGAGAAGGCCATCGCCGATCTCTTTGCGGATGGCTTCACAGAGGAGCGTGAAATTTTCCCGGTCAGCGGCAGAGCTGGTCATACCGTTGGAGGGGACACAGGGATACTCCCAATCCAGATCGATACCATCCAGATGATACTGCTTCATCACCCGGGCACAAGAACGGGCAAAGGCCTCCCGCAACTCAGGAGAAGCGGCACAATGGGTAAAGGCATCGGGCTCCGCAGGAATCACCGAAAGGGAAGCCTTCAGACCGGGATTCACCTTTTTGGCCTGCTCCAGTCCTTCCCAGAGAGTCAAGTGGTCGGTGAGCAGGTCTCCTTCCATGGTCAGCTTGCCAAAGGAAACATGGACATTGGTGAGAATCTCGGCATCCCGGCGGGTCAATACCGCGTCGTTGTTGATGTACCCCAGAATCATAACATACACTCCTTGCTGGTGATTTTTCATCCGGCAAAAAACAGGCAGCCGGCGAATCGTCTCATAAGATTTATCATAGCACGGGGGAAGGGGGCTGTCAATCAGGGAGAAGGGCTTGCAATATGCTGCCGGCTGTGGTATCTTGAAGACAGAAGTGCCGCAAGGCAGTAATGTTACTATAAAAGAAAAGAGGTCATCACCATGGCGAAAATCATCGGAAACGCCCTCCCCAACATTCCCTGGCAGGACCGGCCTGCCGGCTGCCACACTCCGGTCTGGCGGTACAGCGGCAACCCGGTCATCTCCCGGCATCACATGCCTCTGGCCAACAGCATCTTTAACAGCGCCGTTGTCCCCTTCCGGGATGGCTTTGCCGGCATCTTCCGGTGTGACAGCCGGGCCATCAGCATGGACATCTACCCCGGTTTCAGCCCTGACGGCATCCATTGGAATATCAAACAGCAGCCGGTCTCCTTTGAAGGAGATGACCCCGAGGTCACCCGCCGGGAATACCGGTACGACGCCCGGGTCTGCATGCTGGACGGCAAATACTACCTCACCTGGTGCAATGGCTACCACGGCCCCACCATTGGCATGGGCTGGACCGAGGATTTCGAAACCTTCCATCAGCTGGAAAACGCCTTCCTCCCCTATAACCGCAACGGCGTTCTCTTCCCCCGGAAGGTAGACGGCCTTTATGGCATGCTCTCCCGCCCCAGCGACACCGGCCACACCCCCTTCGGCGACATCTTCTTCTCCCAGAGCCCTGACCTCACCTTCTGGGGCAAGCATCGTTTTGTCATGGGCACCTTCCCCGGAGATGCCTCCGCCTGGCAGGCCACCAAGATCGGCCCCGGCCCCTCTCCCATTGAGACGGATGAAGGATGGCTGCTCTTCTATCACGGTGTTCTCCAGACCTGCAACGGCTTTGTCTACCGGATGGGTGCAGCACTCCTGGATCTGGAAAAGCCCTGGATTGTCAAGGCCCGGTCGAAGTTCTATCTGCTGGCACCTGAGGAGCTTTATGAGTGTGTGGGCGATGTGCCCAACGTGGTCTTCCCCTGTGCCGCCCTCACCGACGCCGACACCGGACGGATCGCCATTTACTACGGCTGTGCAGACACCGTCACCGGTCTCTGCTTTACCACCGTGGATGAAGTACTCCGCTATATCCGGGAAAACAACTTGGTATAAGGAAAATCCTTCACTTTTCCACTGAGGAAAGGGGGAAATTGGCAATTTCCCCCTTGCAATCTTTTAAAAAGCGTGATATACTAGGGTATGTTGAATAGTATGGTAATGAAAGGCTGGGAACAAAAACGTCCCGGTCTTTCGTTTATGTTCGGGACTTTTTGTCTGTGAGAAAGGATGAACTGCCGTCAGATGAACAAGAATCAGATTATCCAAACCGTCTGGGACCTGGCGCAGCCCCTGGCTGATGAACTGGGTCTGGTGCTGTGGGATGTGCTCTTCCTGAAAGAGGGCGCCACCTGGTCTTTGCGGATCGTCATTGACCGGGAGGGCGGCGTGGACATGGATGCCTGTGAGGCTATGAGCCGGGCTATTGACCCGCTGCTGGATGAAGCCGATCCCATCGATCAGAGCTACACCCTGGAAGTGTGGTCCGCAGGACTGGACCGGGATCTGGTCCGGGATTTCCACTTTACCTCCTCTCTGGGCGGAAAGGTGACCATCGGTCTCTTTACCCCTCTGAATGGAGAAAAAGAACCGGTTATGACCCTCAAAGAATACCG
>CALXFL010000018.1 GCA_944387515.1 uncultured Clostridia bacterium | reverse complement strand
CAGGCTCCATCCCTCGTCGGCATGGTAAATCATCTGCCGGGTCATGCCGCCGTCCACCACCAGCATCTCCCCGTCGATAAAGCTGTTGGCAGGGTCACAGAGAAAGAGGGCCGCCCGGGCAATATCGCCCGGCTCTCCCACCCGTCCCGACGGATGCTGGCGGCAGTCGGCCTCCCGATAAACCGGCTCCGGGCTTCCGGGATGGCAGGTGGCGGTGTCAATCCAACCGGGCGCAATGGCGTTGACCCGCACCCGGCCCCGAAGGCTGGCTGCCATGGCATGGGTCAGGGCGGTGATGCCGCCCTTGGCGGCAGAGTAGCTCTCGGTGTCCGCCTGGGACTGAAGCGCCCGGGTAGAGGAGATGTTGAGCACCGACGCTCCTTCCCCGAATACCGGCAGGAACAGAGAGGTCAGGTAATAGGGCGCCGCCACGCCTACCTTGAGAATCTCATTGAAATCCTCCCAGCTGCATCCCGACAGCAATCCCCGATTGCTGAAACAGGCGTTGTTTACCAACACGTCCACCCGGCTATACCGGTCCCGGACAGCCCCGGCAAAGGCCTCCAATACCCGGGGATCAGCGGCATCACCTGCCATGAAGAAGGCATCCGGCGAGGT
Organism: uncultured Clostridia bacterium; assembly: GCA_944387515.1. GTDB lineage: Bacteria > Bacillota > Clostridia > Oscillospirales > Ruminococcaceae > Faecivivens. The sequence goes on along the minus strand of CALXFL010000018.1, from coordinate 15,719 downwards.
TTGCTGAAGCACCGGGAGAAAGGCCTCGCCCGCCTCTGCGTCCCAGTCAAGAAAGGCAACGCTGGCGCCTTCTGCGGCAAATGCACCGCAGAGACAACGGCCGATGCCCAATGCGCCGCCGGTCACCACCACAACCCGATTCTCAAATCTGCCCATGACTGCCTCCTCTTCTGCCAATAGACGGTGTATATTGTGTTCCCTTCCCGGCATCCTAACAGAGGGTGGTTCCCCCATCCGGACTGTCTGAAAGGAGAATGTACATGAATATGATCTGCTGTGCTGCCCCCTGCCGTTACCAGCAGGAGGGCCTTTGCAATCTGCCGCCTGATCCGCTGCCGGGTCAGTGGCGGGATAACTGTCCCTTTTTTCAGCCGGAGGATGGTATCAGCCCAGCTCCTTGCTCAGATAGAGCACCAGACTGTCATCGTTGACACAGGGCTCATAGGGGGTAAAGGGTTCCCGTCCCTCCCCGAACCAGACACCACTGCCGTCGGGCAGATAGCCCCGACGGACGTACATCCGCTGTGCAGTGCCGTAGCCGCTGTGAAGTCCCACCGCCAGGGTGATCCGCTTCCAGCGCTTTGCCGCCAGCTCCTCCACCGCATCCATCAGCGCCCAGCCGTATCCCCGGCCCTGGAACTTCATCAGGACGTTAAAGTCGCTGACCTCGGGCAGGTCCTCCCCCATCCAGGGGCCGCCGGAAGGAGTAGGCAACAGGGTCAGATATCCGGCAAACTCCCCGTCCGATTCGAGAATCAGCACTTGACGGGTACCGGCCTGCTGCTCCTCAAAGTACCGGCGGTACTGGCTTTCCGGCTTGTGCCACCCCTGAGCCGCAAAGGCAGCGGCAATGACCGGAATGTCCCGCTCCTCCAGGAACCGGATGTTCTTATCCATTCGTTTCCTCTCCTTTCAGATTCCGCCGTTCATACCGCAGCTGCTCCACCGGGGAATCCAGATAGAATTTGTGGTAAAGCGAGTCGGCAATCTCCACAAAGCAGTCCAGCAGCTGGGGATTGAAGGCGCCGCAGCCTCCCGACAGGATCAACTCCACCGCTTTTTCATGCTCCATGGCCTTCTTATAGACCCGCTTGCTCACCAGTGCGTCGTAGACATCCGCCAGGGAAACCACCTGAGCCCAGATGCTGATTTCGTCCCCCTTGAGGCCGTCGGGATAGCCCTTTCCATCCCACCGCTCGTGATGGTGACGGCAGATATCCCAGCAATAAGGGTAGATCTCACTGCTCCGCAGCCGGGGAATGGTGTCCAGAATCTCACAGCCCCGGATGGTGTGTTCCTGCATGATGGCCCGCTCCTCCGGCGTCAGCCGGCCGGGCTTCTGAAGGATATAGTCTGGAATGGCGACCTTGCCCACGTCATGCATGACCGAAGCGTCACAGATCAGCTGAAGCTGTTCCTCGTCAAACTGCACCTGGGGCAGCCGCTTCTCCATCTGCCGCAGCAGCTCCATGGTCAGACTGCGAATCCGCTTGACGTGCTCACCGGATTCACAGTCCCGGAACTCAATCACGGTCGCCAATGTTTCAATGATGGCGCTGTTGGTTTCCCGCAGCTCCTGAGCTTGTTTCTCCAGCTGACGGGCCTGCTTTTCCAGTTCCTGAATCTGTTCATCCACAATGCCCCGCAGCCGCTGACGGTTGCGGTACAGCTCAATAACGTTTGCCATCCGCTGCCGGATCATCTCCGGCATGAAGGGCTTGACAATAAAGTCCACCGCGCCCAGAGCGTAGCCCCGGCGGATGGCCATCTGGGAGTTTTCTGCTGTGATTAGGAAGATGGGCACCCGCTGCAAAAGCTCGTCGCCCTGAAGTGCCTCCAAAACCTGAAATCCATCCATCTCGGGCATGACAATATCCAGCAGCACCGCCGCCAGAGAGTCCCGCCCTTCATGAATCTGGTGCAGGGCCTCTGCCCCGTTGGCAGCCTCCAGAATCTCATAGGTATCCTCAAAAAATGTCCTGAGAATCGCCCGGTTCATCTCAATATCGTCGGCAATCAGAATTGCCTGCCGCATGGCCATGGGCAAATTCCTCCTTTATGCATAAGCCGTCCGGCTTATAAACTTTCCTTTTACAATATACCACTTTTTCCGGGAAACCGTCAAGATACATCCCTTCCAGAAAAACCCGCCAAACAAAAAGGGACGAAGCGGCAAGCTCCGTCCCCTGCTGCGGCTTACTCTGCCACAGCAATCATTTCAATCTCCACCAGGGCGCCCTTGGGCAGGTCCTTGACCGCAAAGGCTGCTCTTGCGGGCAGCACAGCGCCGCAGAGGTATTTGCCGTAAATGGCGTTGACGGCGGCAAAGTCGCCGATGTCCGCCAGCAGGACAGTAGCCTTAACCACATTTTCAAAGGTCATACCGGCCTCGGTGAGGATGGCGCCCAGGTTTTTGAACACCTGCTCAGCCTGCACCTCAATGGTGCTGCCGGCCATCTCGCCGGTGGCGGGGTCCAGAGGAATCTGACCCGAGATGTAGAGGGTGTTGCCAGCCTGAACAGCCTGAGAATAGGGGCCGATGGCGGCGGGGGCGTTGGGGGTGCTGATCTTCTTGAACATGATAAACTCCTTCTTTCTCCGCACCATGGAAAAAGGCCGCTCCGGTGCGGGGGAGACGGCGGGAAATCACCGGCGGCGGGGCGGAATCCAGCTGTACAGCTGGCAGCGCAGCATACCGTTGTAGAGCTTGCGCCGCTTGTCGGCCCGGCGGCCAAACCAGCGTTCCAGCTCCTGATCCGGGGAAATCACATGATAGGCGGCTTTGCCCGGCTGGAAGACCTTCCCCATCCGGGTGAGAATCTCTCTCGCCTGCTGCTGGTCCAGAAGCCGCTCGCCATAGGGCGGGTTGGTGACCACCACGGCGCCTTCCGGCGGCTGGAACTGGTCAATATCCGCCTGGCGCAGGTGTACCCGGCGGGGGACGCCCGCCTTCCGGGCGTTGTCCAGGGCCACCTCCAAAATATTACCGTCCAGGTCGGAGCCGTAGGCGGTAAAGGTGGCATCCCGGCGAATCAGGTCAAGGCCCCGGGTCCGCTCCTGCCGCCAGACTTCTGCGGGGACGCAGTCCCACTTCTGGGCGGCAAAGGTGCGGTGCAAGCCCGCCGGGACGTTAAGGGCCTTCATGGCGGCCTCGATGACCAGGGTGCCGGAGCCGCAGAAGGGATCGCAGAAGACGGTGTCGGGCTTGACAAAGGCCAGGTCAATCATGCCGGCAGCCAGCGTCTCCTTAATGGGGGCACCGCCGGCGTTGCGCCGGTAGCCCCGCTTGTGAAGGCCGGGACCGGAGGTGTCCAGCATCAGGGAGACCCGATCCCGGAGAATCGTAAACTGAAGCTGGTGCACCGGACCGGTTTCCTCAAACCAGGAAACGCCGTAGACCTCGCCCAGCCGGTCCACCGCGGCCTTCTTGATGATCTTCTGGCAGTCAGGAATCGAGTAAAGGGCCGAATGAACGCTGTGACCCTTGACCGGGAAAGCGTCCTGCCGGCCAATGAACGCCTCCAGCGGCAGCTTTTTGACCCCGTCAAAAAGCTCGGTGAAGGTTCTGGCCTCAAATTCTCCCAGCAGAATCTGTACCCGCTCAGCCGTGCGAAGGGTGAGATTGGCCCGGGCCAGCATCGTCCAGTCGCCAGTAAAGGTAACCCGTCCATCGGTGACGGTGACGTCCTCACCGCCCATCCGACGAACCTCACCGGCCAGGATGCTCTCCAGACCAAAGAGACAGGGCGCTGCAAAGGTCATCTTCATAGTGTCTCCTCCTCTGCGGCGGGGAAGATGTCCTCCCCGGGCAGCTGGTCGGAGGAAAGCGCCGCCAGGGACGCCTCTCTGCTGGTATCCGGCAGAGAAAGGCCCTCCCGGATAAAGGTATCGCTATCCAGCAGCACCGCCCCAATATTGGCCATATCGGCCAGATTGGCCTGCTGAATCTCGGGGGTGTTGGAGGAGCAGCAATCGGTGAGAATGGCCACGTTATATTCCAGCGAGATGGCGTCATAGCAGCTGGTACGGATACAGTTGGGGGTGGTGGTACCCAGCAGCACCACGGTATTCACCTGAAGCCGCCGCAGCAGCAAATCCAGCTCGGTGTGGAAAAAGGCGGAAAAACGGGGCTTGACCAGCTGATAATCCCCCGGCCGGGGGGCGATGGAGGCGGGAATCTCCTCCGACAGGGGGCCGGTGGAACCGGGGGTGAGGGCGGGAGCTTCTGCCCAGCGATGGTAACGGGTGTGCTCCACATCCGAACCGTCGGCCCGGTACTGGCGGCAGGCATAAATCACCGGAATTTTCCGGCGGCGGGCCTCCTCCAGTGCAGCGGCACAGGCCGGGACGGTCTCCCGGGCCATCCGGATACAGAGGGGGGAAGCCGGGTCTAGGAACCCGTTTTGCATATCAATGACCACCATGGCGGGACGGATGCCGCCGGCGGGTGGGTAAACTGTCATGTTGTGTCCTCCTTGCTGTTGTGGCCGGCAAAGCAGCGGCCGTTCTCCGCTATTATCATGGGTATTGAACAAAGCCGGCGCTTGCGCAAATAAACCGGTTTCCGGTTTATTCAGCAGACATTATTATACCATACTTTTGGCCGGGAGAACAGGGTGCAGCCAAAAAAACCAGCAAATCAGACCATCCACTCTCCCCGCTGCCAGACCAGCTGCCCTGATACCATCACCAGCTGCATCTGAACGTCCTCGTCAAACACCACCAAATCGGCATCCATGCCGGGTGCCAGCTTTCCCTTCCGGGTCAGGCCCAGCAGCCGGGCCGGGGTGGCAGTCAGGGTGCGCACCACTTCCCAAAGCGGTGCACCGGTGGCCCGCCGGAAGACCCGAAGCAACTGGTCGGTGGTGGCCACACTGCCCGCAAAGGCGCTGCGGTCGGCCAGCTTGGCGACACCATCCTCCTTGATGCAGGCAAGGCCGCCCAGCTGGCAGGGCCCATCCGGCATCCCGGCGGCGTTCATGCTGTCGGTGACCAGACAGATGCGGTCGGGGCCCTTGACCTTCCAGATGAGCTGAAGCAGCTCGTCCGGCAGGTGGTGGCCGTCGGCGATGACCTCCACCGTCAGGTCGTCCCGGAGGTAGCCCGCCTCGATGGCACCGGCCACCCGATAGGCGTTGACCCGCCGGACGCTGTCCATACAGGAATAAAAGTGACTGAGAGAGGAAAGTCCCCGGTCACAGGCCGCCATCGTCGTCCGGCAGTCGGCGCTGGAATGGCCGAGGCTGGCCTGAACCCCCGCCTTCACCAGGGCGTCCAGGAACTCCATGCCACCGGACAGCTCAGGTGCAAAGGTCCAACGGCGGATCCGGCTGCCCTTTTCCAGCAGGGGCCGGTACTCCGCCGGGTCGGGGCAGCGAATCCAGGCGGGATTCTGGGCGCCAGCCTGAGCCGGACTCAGGTAGGGCCCCTCCAGATGCAGCCCCAGAAAATGGGGGCAGCCGGGCTGCTCCAACTCTACTCCCTCGAACAGCTCCACCTGTTCCCGGAGGGACTCGGGACTGCCTGCCAACGTAGTGGGCAGCAGGCTGGTGGTGCCGTGGGACAGGTGCATCCGGCCTGCCCGGCAGAGGGCTTCCCGGGATTCCAGATAGTCGCAGCCGCCTGCGCCGTGGGTGTGGATGTCCAGAAAGCCGGGGGACAGATAGGCGCCTTCACAGGAAATCACCTGGTCTGCCGCTGGCAGCGGCTCTGTTTCCAGTCCCATCCGGCTGATGCGGTCCCCTTCGGTCAGCACCCAGCCCGGCACCAGCCTGTCAGACAGCACCAGGAGGGCATCGGTGAACAGCGTGGTCATGGCCGTTCCTCCCCCATCAGGGCGCCCGCACAGTCAGCGTCGATGTACATCCGGGTACCCGGCCGCTGCTGAAGGATGCTGGCAGGACAGTCCGTCGTCACCGGACCGGTGAGGGCAGCTTCCACTGCCGCCCGCTTGGCGGCGGAGGGCACGATGCAGAACAGATGGGAACTGGCGGTCAACCAGGGAATCGTGACCGTGAGGGCCTGCCGGGGCACCAGATCCAGGCTGGCAAAGCAGCCGTCATGTACCTGCTGCTGACGGCAAACCGGGTCCAGTTCCACCGGCTTCATGACCACCGGATCTGCAAAGTCAGCCACCGGCGGGTCGTTGAAGGCCAGGTGTCCATTTTCTCCGATGCCCATGAAGGTGATGTCGGCGGGATGCTGCTGAAGCAATGTGCCATACCGGCGGCACTCGGATTCTGCATCGGCGTTGCCGTCAATCAGGTGAACGCCACCCAGCGGCACCCGGTCAAATAGCGCCCTTTTCAGGAAAACGCCGAAGGAAGCGGGATGACCGTCCGGCAGGCCCAGGTATTCATCCATATGCCAGGCGTGAATCCGGTGCCAGGGAAGGTCGGCCTTGCCCAACGCCTCCAGGAACTCATTCTGAGAGGGGGCAGCGGCAAAGATACAGTGGATCTCCTCCTTCTCCTGAAGCAATTGGCGGATACAATCCACCGCATCCCGGGCGGCAGCCTCCCCCATTTCCTGGCGGGTGGCGTGAATCTGCAAACGAACTCCTGCAAACTGTTTTTCCAGCATGATGTCTTCTCCTTTTTCACAACAATGCCGAAGCCGGCATGAAAACTCACACCGGCTTCGACACGAGAGTCGTTTATTGGTCCACCAGAGAGGGAGCTGTTCATTCCTCCCCGGAAACACCCTTATTTTTTGGGCACGATCAAACCATAGCCGTCTTCAGAGCGGCGATACACCACATTGACATCGCCGGTTTCGGCATTCTGGTATACAAAGAAACTGTGGCCCAGCAGGTTCATCTGCAAAATGGCCTCGTCAGCGGTCATCGGCCGCAGGGCGATCTCTTTGGTGCGGATCACCTCATAGCTGGCGTCGTCCTCATCGGCTTCCACCGGCACCTCAAAGGCAGAGGATTTCAGCTTCTTCTGCAGTCTGGTCTTGTTCTTGCGGATGCGACGGATCAGATTGTCAATGGCATCGTCCAGGGCGTCCATCTTGTCATGATCCTGTTTCTCGGCACGATAAATCATGCCCTCCGCCCACAGCGTCAACTCCACCGTAGCCGTATCCTTCTGGGCGGACACGGTGATCTGCGCGCGGGCATCGTCAAAGAAGCGATCCAGCTTTTTCAGACGAAGCTCGGCCTTTTCCTTGAAGGAATCGGACAGGGTGATCTTTCTTGCGATGAATGCTGTGTTCATGGTCATGCCTCCATTCCTGCCGGGTCTCCTGCTCACCATCTGACTGCACGTCCCCTTCCAGGGAGGACGCGGGTCTCAGAGCCGGAACCCCGGGAGAACCTGTCTGGTTCTCTATGGGCTTAGTATAACACAGCTCGCTAAAAAAATCCAGATGTATCAGAAAAAATTGACAGATTCGTCACAGGATTTCTAAAGATTTCAGCATTTTGCCGGGAAACGCTTCAGGAATGAGAGCGGCCGTCGGATGGCGCTGAAAGCGCCATCTCATCCATGGCGTGGATGATGTGCAGCTCCATGGCGGCCCGGGCGCCGTGGGCGTTGCGGCGCTCCAGGAAGAACATCAGCTGCCGGTGATCCCGCAGGGTGTCCTCCACCACAGCGGGATACTGGCTGGAAAGCTCCACCGCCTGGTCAATGGCCCGGTAGATCATCGGAATGAGCTCGTTAATGAAGGCGTTGTGGGTGGCGCTGGCGATGGCGCTGTGGAAGGCCCGCTCCGCCTGGGTACGGTCCTCGCCCCGGCGGATCTTCTCCTCGGCCTGACGGCCGTAGGTGAGGATCCGCTCCAGCTCTCCCTCGGTGGCCCGCTGGGCGGCGTACCAGGCCGCCTGGGGCTCAAAGATCAGCCGGATCTCAAAGAGATCCCGGATATTCAGAAGCGTGTCGGACAGGCCGGAGAGTCCCAGCTGGTCGCCGGGATGGAAGTCCTCCCGCACAAAGGTGCCCCGGCCCCGCCGGATCTCCAGCACCTGATGGGCGGCCAGCATCCGGATGGCCTCCCGCAGGGTGGTGCGGCTCACCGAAAGCTGGTGGGCCAGGTCGTTTTCATTGGGGATCTTGTCGCCAGGCCCGAAGGCGCCGTCGATCTGGATCATCGAGAGGATCCGGTCGGCGGTCTGTTCGGCCAGGCTCTGTTCCCGCTTCAGGCCGCGGCTCATGGCGCAGTCACTGCGGCCGGTCAGCCGCAGATCTCCACAATGACCTGAGCAAACATCTGGGCGCAGAGCAGCAGCTCTTCCAGATCCACAAACTCGTCATCTCCGTGCATGTGGTTGTCAGCAGACCAGGGGAAGGTGCAGCCAAAGGCCACGCCGTTCTGGAGGTGGTGGGCATAGGTGCCGCCGCCGATGGCGATGGGGTCGCCGTGCTGGCCGGTGTACTCCTCGTATACCCGGAGCAGGGTCTGAACAAAGGGAGAATCAGCGGGAACATGGTGGGGCGGATTCAGATGGCAGCTTTCATCCATCTGGAAGCCCCGCTGGGCAGCAGCAGCCCGCAACGGCTCCACCAGGTTCTCATGGGTGGCGCAGAGGCTGGCACGGCAGTCGGCAGCAGCTTCAAAGTGCTGCTCGTCCCAGTGAAGGATGTCCAGGGTGATGGTCAGAGGGCCGGAGATCTCGTCGCCCATGGCGATGCCCGCTGCCTTGCCCTCTCCGTCTCCATGGGGGAAGAGGCTGGCCAGGCCGCAGAGCTGCCGGAAGCCCTCGCCCTCAAAGGGCATGGTGGTCAGCAGAGTCAGCATGGCGGTAATGGCGTTGCAGCCCTTTTCGGGGGTGGAGGCGTGGGCGCTGACACCCTTGGCCACGATCTGGACCTGTCCGTCCTCCAGCTCGCTGAGGAAGAAGCTGGCGCCGGTGGAAGCTGCCACGTTTTGGCAGAACTTGTCGCAGTCGTCGGCAGTCAGACCTGCCACCAGTGCGGCGCAGCGGTCGGGCACCACATTGATCTTGGTGCCGGCATCCACCGCTACCAGACGGGGGGCATCTCCGGCTTCAGCGGGCTCATAGGAGCCTTTGAAAAAGGCCTGCAAAGAGCCCTTTTCGGTGTTGATGACGGGGAATTCCGCATCGGGAGAGAAGGTACAGGGAGCCTCTTTCTCCTTCTGGTAGTAATAGGCAATATCCGAGCTGCCGCACTCCTCATCGGTGCCCAAAATCAGCCGGACATTCTTTTTCAGAGGAATGCCCAGGTCCTTGATGGCCTTCATGGCATAGAGCGCCGCCATGGCAGGGCCCTTGTCGTCAGCGGTGCCCCGGCCGTAGAGACGGCCATCCTTTTCCAACGGCTGGAAGGGCTCGGTCACCCGCCAACCGTTGCCCACCGGTACCACGTCCAGATGAGCCAAGATATCCAGCTGGGTCTCAGCGTCGGAGAAATCCACCGCGCAGACATAGTTGTCGTAGTTCTTGACGGCAAAGCCGTGGCGGGAGGCAATGGCCATGGCCTCGGCCAGAGCGGCGGCAGGGCCTTCCCCGTAGGGCTTGCCCGGCAGCGGATCCTGACGGTCACTTCTGATCCGCACAAGGGCGGAAATATCCTCCACCAGCTCCTGCCGGTGGGCGGCAAAATATTCGGAAAGCTGCTGTTTCAACATAGAATTGGTTCCTTTCTGTTGCAGAATGGGCCTTGGGCCGGTGTTTTTATTATATCCCCTTTGACCGGTGCTGTCAAACAGAGAAATAAATGAATTTCACACCATGAGCTCAATAGACCGCAGATACCGTTCCTGTTTCTTTTCTCCTGAAAAGACAAATGACAGATGACACGGGAAATCCCATGCCATCTGTCAAAATGATCGGTCGATACCCTAAAACAGCATCAGGGCTGTTCAATGGTAATGGTCTTAATGACAATATCGGTGAGGGGTTTGTCGTTGCTGTCGGTGTTGACGCCGGCAATCTGATCCACGATCTCCATTCCCTCAATGACCTGTCCGAAAACGGTGTGGCGAAGGTCCAGCCAGGGTGCGCCGCCCACTTCCGCATAGTATTCCTTTACCTCATCCGGATAGGTCTGGCGGTCATATCCCTGGGACTTCTCAGCGGCCAGCTGGCTGTTGATGTTGGCGGTCTGGGCCTTCACCCACTCCTCCACCTGGCTCTTGGGATAGGTCTGTTCCAACTCCTTGGCAGTGTCTTTGAGAGCGCCCACCGGATCCTCCAGCTGTTTCATATAGTCCTCGGTGTAGGTGCTGCCGTCACCCTGCTGAACGATGAAGAACTGGCTGCCGTTGGTGTCCTTGCCGGAGTTGGCCATGGAGAGTGCGCCCCGGAAGTTGCGCAGAGAGGGGTCAAACTCATCCTCAAAGGGCTCGCCCCAGATGCTTTCGCCACCAGCACCGGTGCCCTCGGGATCGCCGCCCTGAATCATAAAGTCAGCAATAACCCGGTGGAAGGTCAGGCCGTCATAATAGCCCTCCTCCGCATGGGTGATGAAGTTTTCCACCGTCTTGGGGCACTCCTCTTGGAAGAGTGCTGCCTTGATGGTGCCATAGCCCTCGATTTCAATGCTGGCAATGGGACAACCCTCGTAATTTCCCTCGATCTGACGGTAAGACTCGGGCTCTCCACAGCTGGAAAGGGAGAGGGCAACGGCGCCCGCTGCCACAAATGCCATGAGCTTATGCAGTACTTTCATGAACCTGATTCTCCTTTTTCCGGCTTACAGCGTTTCCACCAGGGTGGATTCAATGACCACATCCCGGCGGGGACGGTCACCAAATCCTACCTGAACAGCGGCGATGTTGTCCACAACATCCATGCCCTCGATGACCTGTCCAAAAACAGTGTGGGCGCCGTCCAGCCAGGGAGTGCCGCCATGCTGGCAGTAAAGCTCCTTGGCCTCATCAGAGAAGCGCTTGCCCTGCCGGGCCAGCATATCGAAGATCCGGGCGTCGATGGTGTCGGAACCGGCCTGGACGATGAAGAACTGGCTGCCGTTGGTGCCAGGACCAGCGTTGGCCATAGACAGAGCACCCCGGAAGTTGCGGGCTTCGTCAGAGAACTCGTCGGCGAAATTGCGGCCCCAAATGCTCTCACCGCCGGAGCCGGTGCCGGTGGGATCACCGCCCTGGATCATGAAATCGTTGATGACCCGGTGGAAGATGATGCCGTTGTAGTAGCCGTTCTTGCAGTGGGTGACAAAGTTCTCCACAGCCTTGGGAGCGGCCTCAGGGAGCATCACCAGGCGGATATCGCCATAGTTGGTTTTCAGGGTGACGACGGTGTCGCCAGCGGCGGGTGTTTTAAAGTTATACATGACGTTGCTTCCTTTCTGTTTCCATTATTCAGCCTGAGAGGCTTCACTGCTTTCAGCAGAACCTGCGGACTCGGTGCTGCTTTCAGTTGCACTGTTTTCAGTGGACGCTCCGGACTCAGCGGAGGTGTCGCTCTGACCATAAGTGCCGTCCTGAATGGCTTCATCGATGGCAGCCTGGTCAATCTCGCTGCGCTGTACCAGATCCTGGTACTCCTCCTCGGTGTAGGTGTTGTCCAGCGTCTCGTAATCCTCTGCATGGTAGGTAGAGAGGGTCACGCTGTTGATGATGACATCCTCGGTGGGACGGTAGGGAGTCTCATACTCCACGCCATCCTCCATCTGAGCCTTTTCCTCCTCGGTCAGCTCGATCTCGGTCATGTCGGCAGAGGCAATGGCATTGACCACATCCATGCCCTGGATGACCTTACCGAAAACGGTGTGGTACTGGGAAAGGCCGGGTGCGCCGCCCAGATCCTCAAAGGCATTCATCATCATGGCCGGGAAATAGTTCTCCACCATCTTGGCGCGGGTTTCCTCGTCGATTTCCTTTTCTGCCACAAAGAAGGAACGGGAGTCAAAGTAGGTCTTCCGGGTCAAGAACTGTCCCTGATCGCCACAAAGGGCGCAGACTGCACCGGTGAAGGGCCAGAGGTTGTCCGAGTACTCGGCCTCGATGGGCTTGCCGGTATTGGTGTCGGGGCTCATGCCGTCATCGGTCTCACTGCCGAACAGAACAGCACCGGCGGTGGGCACCACCTGATAGATGACCTGACCGTCAAAGAAGCCCTCGTTCACCAGGTCCTTGAAGTTCTGGACCACGGTGGGAACCTCCTCGGTATAGAGCAGGATGGTGATTTCGCCCAGGGTAGTATCCATAATGGCGATGTCCTGACCCTCCTCGGGGGCTCTCAGCTGGATGTAGTCAATATTGCTGGGATCTACCCCGCCGCTGCATCCGGCCAGCAGGGTCACAGCGGCCAGCAGAGCTGCGGCCAGACGGACAATTTTTTTCATGTTGTGGATCAATCCTTTCTCAAACAATCCCGGGGTCTGGCTGAATTTTTAAACAACCCCTGGAAGACTGTCTTGCAAGTCATGTTTACCAGTATACCCCAACCAGAAACGGAAAGCAAGGGGCAGACCGAAAACTTTTATGCATCCTGCCGTTATTTTGAAGAGGGCTTCCCTTCCGGAAGGACAGATGTATCCAGGTAAACGGTACGGGCCGGGTAGGCAGGATGGACGTCCTGCTCTTCCAGACAGGACATGATCTGAAGGTTTACCTCCTCCCGCACCCGCATATAGTCGGGATACGGTGTCAGCCGGGAGAAGTAGGCGATGGAAAGGGTGTAGCCGTTGGCGCTGTACTCGGTGAAGGCCACCGAGAAGAACTCCTGATCCACATCGGGATGGGCAGCAAGAATTCCCTTGATACCGGCGATGACTGCCTCCAGCTGGGGGCGTGTGGTGTCACCGGTCACCTCCAGCGACATCTCCACCTTGCGCTTGGTCATCCGGGACCAGTTGATGATGGCGGTGTTGGAGAGAGTGGAATTGGGGACGATGATTTCTGCATCCTTGAAGGTGCGGATATGGGTGCTGCGCAGGGCGATGCCCATGACGGTACCCTCCAGCTTGTCGGTCTGGATCCAGTCTCCCGCCTGGAAGGGCTTGTCGGTGATGATGATGAGGCCGCCGAAGAGATTGCTGGCGGTATCCTGAGCCGCCAGGGCGATGGTCAGACCGCCCAAACCGAGGCCGGTCACCAGACCGGAAATGTTGTAGCCCAGCTCGTCGATGATGATGACAACACCGATGGAAATCATGATAATCTTGACAATCTGGGAAATGAACTGGACGATGGTCTGATCCACCAGCTTTCCTTTGGCCTCCTGAAGAAGGGTCACCAGCGGATTGGTGGCGGACAGTGCGCTGCGGATCACCAGCAGGATGAAGATGATCTTCAGGGTCCGGGTGAGAAAGCTGCGGGTCTGCACCAACAGGCCATCCGGCACAAATTCCCCTGCCAGAATAGACAGGCCAAAATAAAAGCCCAGCACCGCAATAAACAGCACCAGCGGCTTTTCGCAGGCATCAATCACCGGACCGGCAGTCGCAAAACGGCTGGTGACCCTGCGGGCCATGCCGGTTATCAGGCCGGCCAGCTTCCGGCGGAAAAGAAACAGCCCCAGAATCACTGCTGCCGCCAATACAATAGCCAGCAGCGCAGGAAAGATCACGCTGGAAAAATTCATTAAAAACCAGGTAAAGAGATCCAAAAAAACACTCCTCTCTCCCCATCGGGAGAAATTTTAACGACGCCTGCCGTCTCCAGAAGACAGGACATTATCTCGCATATTATACAATAAACTGGGGAAAAATGCAAACCGGGGAGATGAATTCCCCTGAAAGGAGCGGATTTCCATGAAAAACAAGAAGAACAAATCCTCGAAGACTCATTCCATCGCCCAGTCAGCCCCCAGCCCCACCGATCCGTTGGGCATGTACACCGGCCGTCCTGCGGACGGCGGCAGACCCCAGCAGGACGCTGACGATCTGTAATTCCCCTCCCCTCCCAAAAAATTCTTCAAAAAAGGATAGCATCTTTCTGAAAAATCCCTTATAATGGTATCAGCAAGCTATCTTCGTCACGGGAGGTTGTTCCATGAGTTTTTCCCAGGGTATGATCGCCGGCATCGGTCCCGATGGGCTGCGCGATCCGCACGATATCAAAATTCTCATCTGCTACCTGCTCAATGCCCTTCAGACGCCCCTGACCCGGGAGCAGCTGGCCGAGCTTTTCACCAGCAGCGGCGTCACCGATTACTTCAGCTTTTCAGACGCCTTTGAGGAGCTGCGGAAGATGGGGCACCTGACCCAGCAGGACGACCGGTGGCAGCTGACCCCCCTGGGGGTGGAGACGGCCGTCTCCCTTCAGAAGGCTCTGCCCGCCTCCCTGCGGGAAAAGATGGTGGGGCTGGGACGGGAGCTTCTGGAACAGCTCCGGCGTGACGGCTCCATTGTGACCCGAATCATGCCCCATCAAAATGGATACCATGTCTGCTGTCGAATCCAGGACGGGCCGCTGGCCTTCCTTGATCTGCGGTTCTTTGCTCCGGACCTGAACCACGCCGAGCTGATCCAGCGCCGTCTGAACCAGCAGGCCACCGATATCTACCTGGACCTGATGGTCCGCCTCACCAGTCCGGAAAAGGAAAACTGAAGATGAAACCGCCCCGCCTGTCAGGAAACGCACCTGGCAGACGGGGCGGTTTTCAGTTTTTCCGGTCAGGGAACCATCCAGGCCAGCTCCCGAGCCAGGGTTTCCAGCTGGGAATCAGTGCAGATGCCCTCTTCCATCCGAATCTCCACAAAGAAGGGCAAAATCTGCCAGTCGTAAGCCAGCACACAGTCCTGAGACTGCCAGGGCAGTGACGCCGCATCCCCGCTGGAAGCGGACAGATCCTGCCAGACGTATTTAGCGGTGGCAGTAGCCCCTGTCTCACTGCGCTGCTGGACCTGGTATTCCTCATATCCGGCGTGATTGGACAGGGCGACGGTGGAAAACACCGGCATGGGCAGGTCATCCGACCCGGCTACCGTTTCCAGCACCGCTTCATCGGTGGTACCCAACCCCCAGAGGCTCACCATTCCCACAGCGGTGCCGTTCCGGGTAAGCAGCAGGTCATAGGGCCCCACCTTCTCCGCAGGAACCTCTACCCGGAGGGCATCGGGCAGCTTTAAGGAAAGGGTGACCTTCTGTCCATCCGTCAGAGTGTAGGTCAGCAGGGTTTCATCCTCCACCCGGGCAATCTCCACCGAGGGCGGGGTGTAACCCGCCGGTTCGCCGTAGGAGAAGGGCGGCGTCAGCGCCATGCTTCCCCCTGCATACTGGTGGTAGAGGCCCGGATCCTCCTCTGTCATGAAGAAAACGCTCAGGGTGACATCCGTCAGCCTGCCCCGCCCGGTGTCCAGCGTGCCCCGGTAGACCTGTCCGCCGGTCCAGCCGGTCTCCCAGTCCAGCAGGGACTGCACGCTAAAGCTGCCGGGCTCATCGGAAAAGGTGGCGCTGAGGTTGATGGTCAGCCGGGTTTTGCCGTCCTCTGAAACGGGAATCTCCGGCGGCAGAGAGAAGGAAACGGTGTTGTCCTCATAAAGGGTCAGCGAATCCAGCACCTGCCGGATGCACTCCCCTGCACTGGCGGCGCTCAGAACGGCAGCTGGCCTCTCCTCCACCACAAACTTCTGTCCATCCCACCGGGCAAGCCTGCCCACCAGCGTTCCCTTTTCACTGTCGTACTGGTCAAAGGAAAAGCAGTCCGGCTCTTCCATGGCAAAGAGGGGTGAAAATTCCTGTCCGCTGACCATTAGTGTTCCCTCCACAGGCAGCACCGACAGACTACCCGCCTCATCCACCGAAAACAGCAGACAGATGCTATTGCTGCCCGACAGCCATTGGCT
>CALXFL010000017.1 GCA_944387515.1 uncultured Clostridia bacterium | reverse complement strand
GTGCGGATGGCGGGGGTGGTATCATAGCATTCAGGATTATCCAGCCCAGCAGCAGCCCGCTCCTGGTTGGCGATGACTCGCAGCACACAGCCTGCTCTCGCTCCCAGAATCTGGGAGACGATGAAAACAGCGGCACTTTCCATTTCGGAGCCGAGACAGCCGGCTTTTTTCCAGGCCTCCCACTTGGCGGTGAGCTCGGCAGCGGCCGGCATCCGCAGCGGGTTATGCTGGCCGTAGAAGGAGTCCTTGCACTGTACCACACCGCAGTGGACCGTCAGTCCGGTTTCCCGGGCGGCAGCAAGAAGGGCGGCGGTTACCTGAAAGTTGGAGACAGCGGGGAACTCCACCGGCACATATTCCTTGGAGGTGCCTTCCATCCGGACGGCAGCATTGGCAACCACCAGGTCACCGCCCTTTACCGGCAGGGCAATGCCGCCACAGGTGCCGATTCGTACAAAGGTTCGCACCCCGGCTGTGAACAGCTCCTCCACTCCAATAGCGGCGGAGGGACCGCCCATGCCGGTGGACATACAGATCACCGGCTCCCCTTCCAGAAAGCCCAACCAGGTTTCATATTCCCGGTTGCGGCAGAGAAAGCGGGGGTTTTCCAGCATCCGGGCGATCTTCTCCACCCGTCCCGGGTCACCGGGGAGGATGGCGTACCGGGCGCCCATCCGGTCAGCCTTACCAATGTGGTACAGTGGATCCATAGGGTTACTCCTTTCTGTGGTTTTCCTCCCAGCTTGCAGGAGCGGCAGGCGGCACCAGAGCCGGGTCGTTGGTCTCGGGTTCCCATTGGTGGTCCAGAGCCATCTGTTCGTCTGAAATCAGGAAGTACTGCCAGTTGATGTCTTCGACACCTCCCTGATCCATCCAGGTGACGTCCAGTTGGTACCAGTCTCCATCCACTCGGATCCGGTTCCAGGCGTGGGCGATATCATCCATGCCTGCGCCGGACTGGACGACACAGTCCAGTCCCAGCCGCTTGGCCAGGTACTGGACTCCCCGGGCGTAGCCTGAGCAGATCGGCTGCTTTTCCACAATCAGTCCCCAGGCCTCGCCAACCTGGGTGCCGCCGGATTCCATATAATCCGCTTCGGCACAGATTAGCTCTACCATGGCCTTGACCCGGTCGTATTCGCTCACCTCTTCTCCGGGCAGCTGGGCAAGCCAGCGGTTCGCTTCCTCCTCAAACCAGACGACCTCCTCGTCAGTGGCCTGACGGGGAAAGCAGACGGAAAGCCCTTTGACAATGCCGGTGCCGTCCACCGGCTGGCGGTTTACCACCAGCTGATCGATCTCGTAGCTGTAAGGCTCCTGGTCGCCGTATTGGGCCTGGAATTCGTCGGTAAACACCGGCAGAATGAGGGCGTCCATCATGCCGCCCACGCCATAGAGATGATCCAGCGTCCAGGCGGATTTGGCCACCGACACCAGCCGGTAGTCCAGCGGTTCGGGAAAGAGATAGGGCTGGTCCTCGGTGACGGCGCCGTCCTCCAACAGCTGGTAAATCTCCTGTCCTTCGGGGGAGAGATGGCTGTAATACCAGGGGCCGGGATCCTCTTCTTCCGGGTTGCTTTCCAGCTGGATTTCGGAGGAGACAGGCGTACTTTCAGAGGAAACAGGTGTGCTTTCAGAGGCGGCGATGGAGGATTCAAGCGCGGGAACTGATACGGGCTCCCAGAGACCGCAGCTGCCCATTGCCGCCGCAGCTATCACGGCTGCCAGAACCAGGGTCAGTTTATTTGAATTTGTAGACCGGGTCCAACTCCTGAAGTTCGGTAAGGGTATCGATTTCAATGACATCACCCTCCTGACAGGGACGAGGTTCAATATAGAACTCTCGGTTGTAAACATCAAGCGGCACGTTGTCCCAGTAGTTTTCCTTTCCGCCGGGGGAGGTGTAGAGCTCGGGCAGCAGCCGCTCCATCTTCTCGCCGTCCTCCTCGGTCCAGTAGGTAATGTCGTACATGTGGTAGCAATCGGTGCCACCGATCTTCATGCCGATGACCCGGCCACCCTTGAGAACCAGCCGCCAGTCGTCGGTTTTTTCCTTGTAGACGCCCACATAGTTGGCGCAGTATTCGTATTTGCGGATCAGGTCGGGATTCTGGAGGTAAAGGTCGGAATCCAGCACATAGGCCCGGCGGAAGAGGTGCCGCACCTTCATGGCGGAGGAAATGTTGTTGCTTTCCTTATAGTCGGGATTCTCCACAAAGGTGATGGTGGGGTATTTCTTTTTCAGAATGTCAAACTGCTCGCCCAGATAGCCCCGTACAATGTAGATTTCCTCGATGCCGGCGGCCAGGATGGCATCCAGCATCGTTTCGATCATGGGCCGGCCGTGGATGCGGATCAGGGCTTTGGGGGTGTTGAGGGTAATGGGCATCAGCCGGGAGCCGAAACCCGCTGCCATGATGACGGCCCGCTGAACCCGATAGGGCTCCAGGGCCGCAAGACCTTCCCTGGTGATGTAGACGTTCTTGCTCTCAGGAATATCCAGGAATCCCTCCTCCAGCAGCTGGGGCAGGGTTTTGTTGACCACGCCCAGGGACAGGCCGGTGCCGGCAGCGATCTTCCGCTGGCTCAGCTTTTCTCCGTTTCGCCGCTCCACAAAGGCGAGTATCTCAAAAAACTTTCTGTTCAGTGACATGGCTTCTCCTCTTTTCCGGAAATTCCGGGCGCACCCGGTGTTCATAGTCCCATCATAGCATAGCCCGGTGAACGTTGCAACAGGTTTGTATGAAATTTTATCCCGGAAGAAGGGGAACAAAATCACCAAAAGCCAGGTCAGGAAACGAAAACTTTTCAAACGGTAGAAAAAGAAAGAAAAAAGAAGGATTCTCAAGCATATCCCGTATAAATTCGCTGCAAAATGGTATAATCATCGGTTCTTGTGGAAAAATTCAGATAAATTCCTGAAAGAGACGGCAAAAATCCTTGACATTCGACAGCTTTCGAGCTATATTATAGCATGTTGCAGCGGCCCTTTGCGGCCGCATCTTTTTGGTGACAAGGGGGACTGAAAGTTGGCAAAACTTATTGAACTCAAAAATATCGTCCTCAGCTATGAGGGGGACAGGATTTTAGATAATGTCTCACTTTCCATTGAAAGCGGACAGTTTGTGACGCTGCTAGGGCCGTCAGGCTGCGGCAAGACGACCACTTTGCGGATTATCGGTGGATTTGCCACCCCCGATGAGGGTGATGTGCTCTTTGAGGGAAAACGGATCAACGATCTGCCGCCTCATAAGCGGGAGGTCAACACCGTATTCCAGCGGTATGCTCTCTTCCCGCATCTCAACGTCTTTGACAACGTGGCCTTTGGCCTGAAAATTCAGAAGCTGCCCCGGGAGGAGATCCGCCAGCGGGTACTGTCCATGCTGGAAATCGTCGATCTGAAGGGTTTTGAGAAGCGGCGGGTCAACCGTCTGTCCGGCGGCCAGCAGCAGCGGGTGGCCATCGCCCGGGCACTGGTCAACCGGCCCAAGCTTCTGCTGTTGGACGAACCACTGGGTGCACTGGACCTGAAGCTGCGGCGGGATATGCAGCTGGAGCTGATGAACATTCAGCGAAAGACCGGCGTTACCTTCGTCTACGTCACCCATGACCAGGAGGAGGCCCTCACCATGAGCGATGTGGTAGTAGTCATGAAGGACGGCGTCATCCAGCAGCAGGGCCGGCCCGAGGACATCTACAACGAGCCGGAAAACGCCTTCGTCGCCGACTTCATCGGTGAAAGCAACATCTTTGACGGCGTGATGGAGGCTGACTGTAAGGTCAGGCTTTGTGGCCGGACCCTCACCTGTCTCGACGGCGGTTTCGGCGAAAACCGGCCGGTGGATGTGGTTATCCGCCCCGAGGACATCGATCTGGTTCCCCCCTCCGATGAACTGCTCACCGGCGAGGTGACAGGCGTGGTCTTCAAGGGGGTTCACTATGAGATGGCGGTGCAGTGCGGCGGGCTCCAGTGGCTGATCCACTCCACCGACGCTCATCCGGTGGGAGAGCAGGTTGGTCTTTCCTTCGGTCCTGACGACATCCATATTATGAAGCGCCTCTTTGAGGGCAGTGAAAACGTCCTCCGGGGAGAGGTCACCGGCGAGGATGAGGTCACCTTCTGCGATGTTTCCTTTGAGCGTCCCGGTCTGGGACTGCCGGAGGGCACACCGGTGGAGCTCATCATCCAGCCCGGAGACATCGAGGTGGTTTCCATCGACCATGCCCATCTCACCGTCTACCTGGAATCCCTTATCTACAAAGGAGACTACAACGAGCTGGTGGTCTGGACCGGTGGACGGAGTCTGCTGATTCATTCCTATCTGGACCAGCAGGTGGCTACGGATATCGGCATCCGGTTTGACTTTGACAAGATCCGGATTGCCCCCTGGAAGGGAGGAGAGACGGTATGACCCTGCGTCCTGCCAGAAAAGGGAGCCTTGCCGCCTTTGCTGCCGTTCCCTACCTTGTCTGGACTGCCATTTTTATTCTGGTGCCCCTGGGAATGGTGCTGTGGTTTGGCTTCACCACACCCGAGGGCGGCTTTACCCTGGAAAACTTTCAGGGTGTGGTCAAATACGCCGGGGTTTTCTGGAAATCCATCCGGCTGTCCATTATCGCCACCCTGATCTGTCTGGTGGTGGGCTTTCCGGTGGGCTACCTCATGTCCCGGATGGGAGAGGTAGGCCAGCGCACCATGCTGATGCTGATGATGCTCCCCATGTGGATGAGTTTCCTGCTGCGGACCTACGCCTGGATGACCCTGCTGGAGCGGGAGGGCCTCATCAACCGTTTTCTGGGACTTTTTGGCCTGGGGCCCTTTTCCATGATCAATACCCAGGGCGCTGTGGTGCTGGGCATGGTGTACAACTACCTGCCCTTCATGATTCTGCCCCTTCACTCCATTATGATTAAAATTGACCGCTCCATTATCGAGGCTGCCCAGGACCTGGGCGCCAACAGTCTTCATGTCCTGGCCCGGGTGCTGCTGCCGTTGAGCCTGCCCGGCATTATCACCGGTGTGACGATGGTCTTTGTGCCGTCGGTCTCCACCTTCATCATCTCCCGGATGCTGGGCGGCGGCACCAACCTGCTGATCGGCGACCTGATTGAACAGCAGTTCCTGGGGAGCACCTACAACCCGCAGGTGGGCTCCGCCATGTCGTTGGTGCTGATGGTGATGATTCTGTTGATTATGGGGATCATCAATCACTTTGACAACGGGGAAATGGAGGGGATGCTGGTATGAAAAAGAGAGGAATCCCCGGCTGGATCTGGATGGGAGCTGTATTGTTCTTCCTTTATGCTCCTATCTTCGTCCTCATCGCCTTTTCCTTCAACGAGTCCAAGTCCCGGGCACTCTTCACCGGCTTTACCCTGAAATGGTACAAAAGCCTTTTTGACAACACCCTCATCATGTCCTCCTTTTGGAACTCCCTGATGCTGGCCTTTCTGGCTTCGGCTATTGCCATGGTGCTGGGCACCATGGCGGCGGTGGGCATCAGCAAGATGGGACGCAGGAGTCGGAATGTTGTCATGAACATCACCTATCTGCCGGTGCTTAACCCTGAGATCGTCACCGGCATTTCAATGATGCTGCTCTTTGTGTTCTTGAAGAATCTGCTGGGCGGTGAGATGGGCTTCGGCACCGTCCTGATCGCCCATGTGACCTTCTGTCTGCCCTACGTGATTCTGAGCGTGCTGCCCAAGCTGCGTCAGCTGGACCCCAGCATCTTTGAGGCAGCGCTGGATCTGGGCTGTCCGCCGGTGCCGGCCTTCTTCCGGGTCATCCTGCCCCAGATCAGTTCAGGCATCCTGTCCGGCTTCATGATGGCCTTCACCTTCTCGCTGGATGACTTCATTATCACCTATTTTGCGGCTGGCAGCGGCTTCAAAACCCTGCCCATCACCATTTATTCCATGGTGCGTAAAAAGGTTAACCCTCAGATCAATGCCCTGTCTGCTATCATCTTCCTGGTGGTGCTGACCCTGCTGATCCTGATGAACCTGGCGGAGGCCCGGAAGGCCCGCCGTCCCGAGCGGGCAGAGCAGGGTGTTCTCCACCGGCCGGTGGTGCAGCGGGTGGCTGCTGCTGCCGGTGTGGTGGTAGTCGGCAGCGTGGTGGCAGTGGTCGCCGTCAAGAACTACCAGAGCGGCGCCCTCACCGGGGAACTGCCCACCCTGTCGGTGTTCAACTGGGGCGAGTATATCTCCACCGGTGAGGATGGCTCATTGGATGTCATCGCCGCCTTTGAAGAGGAATACGGCTGCCAGGTACAGTATGACCTCTACTCCACCAACGAGGAGATGTACACCAAGCTGAAGAGCGGTTCGGTTCAGTACGATGTGGTGATTCCCTCGGATTACATGATCTCCCGGATGATTTCGGAGGATATGCTGGAGCCTTTGAACTTTGACAACATTCCCAACGCGGAAGACCTGATGGACCGGTTCAAGTCCACCGACTATGACCCCGAGGGCCGGTACAGTGTTCCCTATACATGGGGCACTGTGGGCCTTATTTACAACACGACCATGGTAGAGGAGGCACCTGACAGCTGGAATGCCCTTTGGGACAGCCGGTACAGCCGCAACATCCTCATGTTCTCCAACTCCCGGGATGCCTTCGGCATCGCCGAACGGCTGCTGGGCTACTCCCAGAACACCACCAATGAGGCAGAGCTGCTCCATTGCGCCGATAAGCTCAAGGAACAGAAAGCCGTGCTTCAGACCTATGTCATGGACGAGATCTTTGACAAGATGGGCATTGGCGAGGCCGCTTTGGCTCCCTATTATGCTGGTGATGCTGCCACCATGATGGCGGAAAATCCCGACCTTCAGTTTGTGGTGCCCAAGGAGGGCAGCAACCTCTTTATCGACGCCATGTGTGTGGTCAAGGGAAGCAAACAGAAATCGCTGGCTGAAACCTTCATCAACTTCATGTGCGAGCCTGAGGTGGGGTTGGCTAACATCGAGTATATCTGCTACTCTACCCCTCTTCAGAGTGTTTACGAGCTGCTGGACGAGGAGACCCGGGAAAATCCGGTCATCTATCCCGACGAGGAGACCCTTTCCCGGTGTGAGTCCTTTGTGGACCTGCCGGTGGAGACCAACCGGCTGATGCAGGACCTCTGGAATGAAATCATCGCAGAATAAATTGGAAAGTCCTCTGCTTTGCGGGGGACTTTCTCTTTTTCTTATTCATCCTCTGTTTACAGAAAATCTCTGGTGTTTTTCTCCATGTCACAGAAAATTTCTTGACGAAGCCTTTGAAATTTTGTACAATTATACTGGAATGCGGCAAGCAGTTCCATGATCTGTGAAAGGAAGCGACAACATGAAGGGTATTTTTTCAGCGCTGCTGGGCGCTTTTGATGCAGAGGGACGGCCTGATCTGGAGGGTGTCCGAAGGGTAGTTCGCCACAATTTGGAGCTGGGTGTGGACGGCCTTTATGTCTGCGGCAGCACCGGTGAGAACTTTCTCATGGAGCGGGCCGACAAGGAGGCCATTCTGAAAACGGTGGCCGAAGAGGCTGGCGGAAAAATGAAGCTTATCGCCCATATTGGCAGCAACGTGGTAGAGGAGTTGGATGCACTCTGTGACCAGGCGGCGGAATGGGGCTATGATGCCGTGTCGGCGGTCACGCCCTACTACTACAAATTCTCTGCCGGGGAAATCCGGGACTATTACCGGCACATCGCCGACCGGAGCAAGCTCCCCCTGATCATCTACAACATTCCGCTGCTCACCTCGGTGTCCCTGACCCGGGAGGACTTTGCTGTCCTCTTTGAGCACCCCAACATTATGGGCGTCAAGTTCACCGCTCAGGATTTTTACCTGTTGGAGCGGGTGCGAACCCTCTATCCCGATAAGGTTATCTATTCCGGATTTGACGAAATGCTGCTGTCGGCAGCTGTACTGGGCATCGACGGTGCCATCGGCTCCACCTGGAATGTCATCGGACACTGGGCCAAGGCCCTGTTGGCGGCGGTGGAGAAGGGCGATCTGGCCACTGCGCGGCTGATTCAGAGCAACATCAACTCGGTGGTGGATCAGCTGTTGGGTGCAGGACTCTATCCCACCCTGAAGGAACTGCTGGCTCTTCGGGGCGCAGCCTGTGGCGGATGCCGTTTCCCTATGGGAGAGACTACCATCCAGCATAAGGCCGCTGCTATGGCATTGGACGCTGCCATTCGGGCGATCGATGGTCAGTGAGGAGGTCTCGTATGACTGATATCAAGGTACTGCCCGGCCTTTCCCGGCTGGATGAGGCGGAAAAGCTGCTCGCTGGCCGCCGGCTGGGACTGCTGACGACACCAGCGGCAGTGGATCACACTTTTACTGATGCCATCACCGTGTTGGGCCGCCGGTTTACCCTGACTGCGCTCTTTTCGCCTGAACACGGTGTCCGGGGAGACCAACAGGCGGGTGTGGATATTCTCACCTGCACCGACAGTGTCACTGCTCTGCCGGTTTACTCCCTTTATCATGGGGACCAGCAGGGGATGACCCCTGAAATGACTGAAACCTTTGATTTGCTGGTGGTGGATGTGCAGGACGTAGGCTGCCGGTTTTACACCTATCTGGCCGCTCTGATGAGCTGTATGACCGCCTGCGCAGCCGCTGGAAAGCCGCTGCTGGTGCTGGACCGGCCCAATCCCGCCGGCTGTGAGACGGTGGAGGGAACGCTGCCTCAGCCGGGCCATCGTTCTATTGTGTGTGCATGGGAGATGCCCCAACGCACCGGTCTGACGCTGGGAGAGTTTGCCCGGATGGTCAACAGCCGGGAGAAAATCGGATGTGAGCTCCATGTGCTGCCGGTGGCGGGGCTCCGCCGCAGTCACAGCTGGGCGGATACTGGCTGCTGCTACATCAACGCCAGTCCCAACCTGCCCACCATCCAGAGTGTGCTGCTGTACAGCGGCACCTGCCTGCTGGAGGGAACCTGTCTGTCCGAGGGACGGGGCACCACCCATCCCTTTGAAATGGTGGGAGCACCCTGGCTGAACCCGATGGAACTGGCTGAGACGATGAACAGCTACGGACTGCCGGGCGTTCACTTCCGGCCGGTGTGGTTTTCCCCCACCTTCAGCAAGCATCAGGGCCAGGTCTGCGGCGGCGTGCAGATTCATCTGCTGGATGAGAAGATCCTGCGGCCGGTGGAGACCGGCCTGCGGCTGCTCTGGGCCATGGAGGACCGGAGTCCCAAAGAGGATTTCTGGATCAAAGGTGCCCATGGTGGTTGGTTCATTGACCAGCTGATGGGCAGCAGTGAGCTGCGTCAGTCTCCCGACCGGGAGGCCCTCATCCGCCGCACTGCTTCCGAGGCCGCCGCCTTCCGGGAGGCATCCCGTCCCTATTGGCTCTACGAATAAAGGAGAATGTCCATGTCTGAGAAGTTGTATACAGCAGAGATTGCGCCGGGCGTCTGGCAGATTGGGGAGAATGAACCGGGGGAAACCCCGGTGGATGCTTACCTGATTCTGGGCAGTGAACAGGGCCTGGTGGTGGACGCGCTCTTTTTTCGGGAGGACCTCTATGAGACGGTGCGGAAGCTGACCCCGCTGCCGCTGGATCTGGTGCTGACCCATGGTCACCCCGATCATGCGGGACGGTCGGTGGAAGGTTTCCTGAAAGCCGGTTGCCCGGTCTGGATGGACCCGGCAGACCATGAGCTGCTGGCTCATATGCCGGGTGCGCCTGACCTGTCCCGGCTGTCGCCCCTGAAAGCAGGACAGCTTTTTGAGCTGGGCGGACGAAGACTGACGGTAATTCCCTGTCCCGGTCACACCCCTGGCTCGGTGGTGTTGCTGGACCGGGCCTGGCAGCAGCTTTTCTCCGGAGACAGCGTCGGTTCGGGACAGTTCTGGATGCAGATTGACGGCTGCCTGCCTCTGAAGGAATTTTCCCGGTCGCTGGACCGGCTCTGGGATGAGGTGGAGGATTTGCCCCTTCTGAAGATCTATCCCGGCCACCGGTTCCAGTCCCCGGTGCAGCTGAATCTTCAGTATCTGGAGGATGTCCGTACCATCACCCGCCACCTGGCTGACGGCAGCTGGGAAGGGGAGGAGACTGTCATGGAGTTTGGCGGCAGCCTGCTGCCCTACCGTCATCTGGCCTACGGGATGATGCTGGATTACTGCTATGACCCCAAGCGTTTGGGATAAGGAAGACCGGCCCGCCTTGACAGGGGGCCGGTTTTGTCGTATCATGGTAGCATCCAAAAGAGGAAATGAGGAAGATCAAGATGAAAATGACCCCTGTTAAGGGCACTGCAGATTATCTGCCCCGTCAGACCCTTCTCCGGGACTACCTTCAGCAGGTAATCCTGGAAACCTACCGTTCCGCTGGCTTTGAGCGGATCCTGACCCCCGCCATCGAGGATCTGGAAAACCTGGAAAAGAGCGACGGCGGCGACAACCTGAACCTGATGTTTAAGATTATGAAGCGGGGCGACAAGCTCTCCGCTGCGCTGGAAAACGGCGAGCCGTTGGCTGACCTGGGCCTTCGGTACGACCTGACCCTGCCTCTCAGCCGGTTCTATGCCGCCAACCGGGCCAAGCTGGGCAGCCCCTTCAAGTGCATTCAGATTGACAAATCCTACCGGGCAGAGCGTCCTCAGAAGGGCAGAATGCGTGAATTTGTCCAGTGCGACATCGATATTCTGGGAAGCGAATCCCCCCTCTGTGAGTTGGAGCTGATCCACACCACTGCTGCCGCCCTCAAAAAGCTCGCCATCGGCAGCTTCACCGTTCGGGTCAACGACCGGCGGGTGCTGCGCAGCGTGCTGGGCCGGTTGGGTATCCCCGAGGAGAAAATGGATACCGTCTGCGTCAGCCTGGATAAATGGGACAAGATCGGCACTTCCGGTGTGCTGGAAGAGCTTTCTGCCAAGGAAATCTCTGCTGAAAGCTGTGAAGCACTGCGTGAGCTGCTGGATGGCGGCTGCACCCTGGAGCAGGCTTCTGCGCTCTGCGATGACCAGGAGAGCCTGGCCCGTCTGACCCGGCTGCTGGAGGACGCTTCTTCTCTGGCAGAGGGCTATCAGGTGGCCTTTGACCTGTTGCTCATCCGGGGACAGGGCTACTATACCGGCACTGTCTTCGAAATCCAGAGTGACAAATTCAAAGGTTCGGTGGCTGGCGGCGGCCGGTACGACGGTCTGGTGGGCAAGTTCACCGGCGAGCAGGTGCCGGCGGTGGGCTTCTCCATCGGCTTTGAGCGGATCTTCCAGATTCTCGAAGGCCAGCAGTTTGAGGTTCCCAGCCGTCCTAAGCGGGTAGCGGTGCTTTGTGATGAGACCGATGCCGCAGGCGCCATCCGCCGGGCGGAGACCCTGAGAGCAGATGGAATGGAAGCCAGTGTCTTCCTCCGGCCCAAAAAGCTGGGCAAATTCCTGGGCAGACTGGAGGAGCAGGGCTTTGACGGATTCCTTCCCGCAGAGCCCGACAGCGAGCTGCGCTGGTTCGGCCAGTAACCCTCTTTTTCCCATTTTCTCCCTCTGTTTTGCAAAGCCGGGGGAGAGAATGGGATTTTTTTGTGGAGAAGTGAAAAATTTGTATTTGAAAGCTGGACAATCTGCGCATTATCGTGTAGAATGAGAGATATATAAATCATGAACTTCCCGTCATGGCCGGGCTGTGGCGGGGGACCGTCAAGGAACAGGAGCGTGTGAAAATGGCCTTTATCTTTGAAGAACCGTCCCATACCTTTGGTGAGTACCTGCTGGTACCCGGGTATTCCTCTGCTGAGTGCATTCCCCAGAACGTCAGTCTTCGTACCCCTGTGGTCAAGTTCCGCCGTGGGGAGGAATCCTCCATCATGATGAACATCCCGCTGGTGTCCGCCATCATGCAGTCGGTTTCCGACGACCGGATGGCTATCGCCCTGGCCAAGGAGGGTGGTATCTCCTTCATCTACGGCTCCCAGAGCATCGAGGATGAGGCCGCCATGGTGGCCAGAGTCAAGGCATACAAGGCAGGCTTTATCACCAGCGATTCCAACATCCGTCCCGACCAGACCCTGGCAGACATTCTGGCTCTGAAGGAAAAGACCGGTCACTCCACCGTCGCCGTCACCGAGGATGGCACCGCTACCGGCAAGCTGCTGGGTATCGTCACCAGCCGCGACTACCGTATCAGCCGGATGCCGCTGGATGCCCGGGTTGCTGACTTCATGACTCCCTTTGACAAGCTCATCACCGCTCCCGACACCACTAGCCTGAAAGAGGCCAATGACATCATCTGGGATCACAAGCTCAACTCCCTGCCCCTGGTGGACAAGGACGGCAACCTGCGTTACATGGTCTTCCGCAAGGATTATGATTCCCACAAAGAGAACACTCTGGAGCTGCTGGATGCCCAGAAACGGTATGTCGTGGGCGCTGGTATCAACACCCGTGACTATGCTGAGCGGGTGCCCGCACTGGTAGAGGCTGGCGCTGATGTTCTCTGCATCGACTCCTCTGAGGGCTTCACCGAATGGCAGAAACGGACCCTGGCTTTTGTTCGGGAGAAGTACGGCGATACCGTGAAGGTAGGCGCTGGCAACGTAGTGGATGGCGACGGCTTCCGGTTTCTGGCTGAGGCAGGCGCTGACTTTGTGAAAGTCGGCATCGGCGGCGGTTCCATCTGCATCACCCGTGAGCAGAAGGGTATCGGCCGTGGACAGGCTACTGCTCTGATTGACGTCTGCAAGGCCAGAGATGAGTACTTTGAAGAAACCGGTATCTATGTACCTGTTTGCTCCGACGGTGGTCTGGTACATGACTACCACATGACCCTGGCTCTGGCCATGGGTGCTGATTTTCTGATGATGGGCCGCTACTTCGCCCGCTTCGACGAAAGCCCCACCAACAAGGTTATCATCAACGGCAACTATATGAAAGAGTACTGGGGCGAGGGCTCCAACCGTGCCAGAAACTGGCAGCGGTACGACATGGGTGGTGCCAAGAAGCTCTCCTTTGAGGAAGGCGTGGACTCCTATGTGCCCTATGCTGGTAGCCTGAAGGACAACGTTCAGAGCTCTCTGGCCAAGGTTCGCTCCACCATGTGCAACTGCGGCGTTCTCACCATTCCTGACCTGCAGAAGCACGCCAAGCTGACCCTGATCTCCTCCACCTCTATCGTCGAGGGCGGCGCCCACGACGTGGTGCTGCGGGATACCAAGAGCAGCCGGTAAATCATCAAAAGCAGAAAGTCCGGGCGGAAATCCGTCCGGACTTTTTCTCTCTGAAAATTTTTCAGGCTGGCTGCGAAAAAAGGTAGCCTGACTGGTTATTTTATAGTCAGAAAGTTTTTTTCTGACTTTTCTCCTTTTTTGGTCCTGCCCAGCCTGGAAGGGCAGGGCTTTTTTATTCAAAAAATAAAGGTGCCCGTTCCCAGATCAGAGCGGACACCTGTTTTTTAGACGGTCATACGGCAAAGAGGAAGCTCAGAGCGCCCAGCAGGCCAGCGCTGGCGGCCCACATGATGATGCCGGCAAGCACCACGCCCAGCATGACAGCCAGGACGCTGGACTTGAAGCCCATGTCCAGAAAGCTGGCGGCCAATGTGCCGGTCCATGCGCCGGTTCCAGGAAGAGGGATGCCGACAAAGAGCATCAGTGCCACAAAAAGTCCCCGGCGGCCGGCTTTTTTCCGAAGGACCTCGCCGCCCCGGTGACCTTTTTCCAGACACCAGGTGAAGAATTTGCCGATATAGGGTTTATCTGCTCCCCATTCCAGCACCTTGCGGGCAAAAAAGTAGATCACCGGCACCGGAAGCATATTTCCTATGACGGCGGCGATATAGGAGGGCAGCGCCGGCAGCTCCATCACATGGGAAAAGGGAATCGCCAGACGCAGCTCCACCAGGGGAACCATGGAAACCAGAAAAACCAGCAGATACTTATACACAGCTCATCCTCCAAAACCGGTGCAGGGCACCCTCTTTATTTTTCGTGGAAAAATTCCAGCAGCTCACCGTTGAGACCCCGGACAAAAGCCAGCCGGACAGGCAGCGGCGTTTCAGCCTGGATGACCATGTCCTTGGGGGCAATGTGGGAAGTGGCGCCGGCGGCAATCGCAGCCTCATAGGCAGCGTCAGGGTCGTCCACCGAGAAGGCCAGATGCAGCCATTTCTCTTCTTCATGTGCCTCGGTAGTGCCACCCGAGAAGATCTCCAGCATACCACCGTCGCCGATGTCGATCATGCAGGCAGATTTTTCCGGTGTGCTCCAGTCCCGGACCATCTTGAAGCCCAGGCCGTTCAGATAAAAGTCCAACGTTTTCTGAAAGTCTGCTGCCTTGATGGCAGCGTGATGGAAACCGAATTTCATACCGTTCTCCTTTTTGTCCGGGTTTCCGGCAGTTGCCGGAGGTCCTGTTGTCGATGATTACTTTTTTTATTATAACAAAATAAAAAAAAAAAATCAAGGCTCGGATGAATAAAAATTTTATGAATTTCCGCCAGCTTTTCCTTTTGCTGGCTGACGGCCGGTGGAAAGGAAGGGGAAAAGGTTTTCTTTTGGGAGAGGTCTGAGCTTTTTTAGGAAAAGCTTCAGGGAATTTACGCTCAGGGAGATTTCAGGTATTTTTCGCTGGACTTTTTGCAGCATCTGTATTAAAATGAAATTGACAGTATGAGTGCCGGGGCGGTGCTGACCGGTTCCCCGGGAGCTTTTTTGAAAGGATGGTCATTGTGAAGCTGATTAAATCCAAAGACTATGCAGAAATGTGCCAGAAGGCGGCCCGGATCTTTGCCGCCCAGGTGACCCTCAAGCCCGCTTCGGTTCTGGGTCTTGCCACCGGTTCCACTCCCGTGGGAATGTATCAGGAGCTGGTCAAGAAATACGACGAGGGCAAGGTGGATTTCAGCGCCGTTCGCACCGTAAACCTGGATGAGTATGTAGGCCTGTCCGGCGACAACGACCAGAGCTACCGCTACTTCATGAACCACAACCTCTTTGACCATATCAACATCGACAAGGCAAACACCCATGTTCCCAGCGGCCTTGCTGCTGATCTGGAGGCTGAGTGTGCTGATTATGAGGCAGTTGTTGCTTCCATGGGCGGCGTGGATATCCAGCTGCTGGGCATCGGCAACAACGGTCATATCGGCTTCAATGAGCCCTGCGACTGCTTCCCTGTTACCACCCATCCGGTAGACCTGACCGAGAGCACCATCACCGCCAACGCCCGGTTCTTCGCTACCATGGATGAGGTGCCCAAGAAGGCCATCACCATGGGTATCGGCACCATCATGAAGGCCAAGAAGATCGTCCTCATGGCCAACGGCAAGGGCAAAGCCCAGATCATTTATGACACCATCTTTGGGCCGGTGACTCCTCAGGTTCCCGCTTCTGTTCTTCAGCTCCATCCTGATGTGCTGGTGTTTGTGGACGAGGAAGCCTATTCTGTGATTGCAGAGAAGTGCACCCCTGAGCAGCTGGCTACCATTCTGTAAGCAGTTTTCTCAAGTAGAACGACTGATGCCGTCCCGGTTTCAACCGGGACGGCTTTTCTGTTTTCTGTTGTGATTTTGCGGAAGTTTGACGCAGTTTTCCTTGATTTTCTCATAAAAAGGCGGAATTTGTTCAAAAAGCCACGGAAAATCAGACGTTCTCCTCCAAAGACTGTGTAAAAGTGGTATTGTCACCCTTTAGGGGAATCAGGTATAATAGTCTCTGCTGACATCTACTTTTCGGAGAGGATGTCTTTTTAAGGAAAACAGGAAGGAGATTTTTCATGAGACATGAAAACAGACTGGGAGAAGATAACATCACCCGGCTGGTACTGCGGCTGGCCATTCCCACCATGCTGGCGCAGCTGGTGAATGTGCTTTACAGCATCGTGGACCGAATCTTTATTGGCAACATCCCCGAAATCGGTGCGGATGCGCTGGCGGGCGCCGGAGTTTGTGGTCCTGTGGTGACCCTGATCTCCTCTTTTGCCTTTCTGGTGGGATTGGGCGGTGCACCCCTGATGGCCATCCGAATGGGAGAGGGCAATCACAAGGGGGCTCAGGCGATTCTGGCCAACTGTACCGTTATGCTGGGCGTGCTGGCTGTGGTCCTGACCACCCTTTTTCTGGCTTTTAAGGAACCGCTGCTCATGACCTTTGGCGCTAGTGAAACCACCTATCCCTATGCCAATACCTATATGACTATCTATACGGCTGGTACGGTCTTTGCTATTTTGGCCACCGGACTCAACCAGTTCATCACCTGTCAGGGGTATTCCACCCTCAGTATGCTCACCGTTATGATTGGTGCGGTGGTCAACATCGTACTGGATCCTCTCTTTATCTTCGGCTTTCACATGGGAGTAGCCGGTGCGGCTGTGGCTACTGTCATTGCGCAGGCCTCTTCCTGCGCCTTTGTATTGGCTGTACTCTTTTCCCGCCGGGTACAGGTCCGGATTCACTTTGGGGGTTATCAGTGGCGGATCATGAAGCGGGTACTGACCTTCGGTCTCTCGCCCTTCCTCATCAACGCCACCGACAGTGTGGTGCTTATCGGTCTCAACGGTGTATTGCAGCAGTACGGCGGTCCTAAAGAAGGCGATATGCTGGTTACCTGTGCCACCGTGGTCATGAGCTATATGCAGCTCATCTCCATGCCGATGATCGG
>CALXFL010000016.1 GCA_944387515.1 uncultured Clostridia bacterium | reverse complement strand
TCAGGGTTTCAATAACCTTTTTAATATAACACAGTTTGTGTGGTAGTGCAAGGCTTTTTTGGCGGAAGGGGACGGAGCGGCCACTTTGGCAGGCTCCCCGGTTGCATTTTTCCCCTGGGACGGCTATAATGGGAATCAGAACGGATAAAGGAGGCCCCCCTATGACCAAAGAGGAATTCATCGCCGGTTACCGCCAGACCATCACCCGGAAGGGCGCCGACCGGCTGCTTCAATGGATGGAAAAATCCGACTTCTTCACCGCCCCGGCCAGTACCCGCTACCACCTGGCCTGTGAGGGCGGACTGATGGAACACAGCTGGAATGTCTACCAGCGGCTGGTTAAGCTGGCCGCTGAGAGCGGCGGCAGCTGGAGCGCCGAGACGCTGGCGGTCTGCGGCCTGCTCCACGACCTCTGCAAGGTGAACTTCTACCGCCAGGAGATGCGCAACGTCAAGGTAAACGGCAGCTGGGAGCAGCAGCCCTTCTACACCATCGACGACCAGCTCCCCTACGGCCACGGGGAAAAGAGCGTCTTCATCGCCGAGCGGTTCATCCGGCTGACGGTGGAGGAGGCCATCGCCATCCGGTTCCATATGGGCGGCTTTGACACAAAGCCGGGGGATTTCAGCCTGTCCCGGGCCTTTGAGCAGTATCCGCTGGCAGTGCTGCTCCACACCGCCGACCTGATGGCCACCTATCTCGACGAAAACGACAAAGCCTGAAAAGGCAGATTCAGTTCTGCGTTAGCATGAATCCGGTGACAAATTCCAGTTTGAGGAGGAATGCAGCATGTTTAAGGTGATAAAGGAACAATTTGTTGTTATTGGCAAAGAGGGCTCCACATTGGACGGCCCGGGATTTATTCAGAACTTGTGGAATGATGCAAATGGCCATTTCAGTGAAGTCGCACATCTGGCCAAGAAAGACTCAAACGGAAAGCTTGTGGGCGTATGGGGGGCTATGTCTGATATTTCCCGCTCCTTCAAGCCATGGGAAGATGGCTTCAGCAAAGGCCTGTATCTGGCAGGAGTAGAATGTGTGGACCACGCAGAAGCCCCCGATGGATGGACAAAATGGACCATACCCGGTTATGAGTACATCGTTGTACAAAACCACCCTGGCGCGTTTGCGGAAACCCTTGCCGGGCTGAATGAGCAGGGAATTTTGCTGGCCGGAGCAGTTCACGAGTATACCGACCCGGCAACAGGAACCGATTACCTGTATTTTCCCATCAGAGAAGTCTGATGTTTGCAGGCTGCACAAAAGTCATGCAGAACCGTCCTTGGAGAGGGACACGAAAAACTACTACTTTATAAAGACAAGGAGAATCCCTGATGCATTTCATGTCTATGGAGACAACCCTCTGGATTGCTGAAAACCTGCCCCAGGTCACCCAGCTGCTGCGTACCCTCTGCGCCATTCCCGCCCCCTCCGGCAAGGAGGAGCAGCGGGCCGCCTTCTGTGAGAAGTGGCTCACTGATGCCGGTGTTCCGGGCGTCTTTACCGACGAAGCCCTCAACGTCATCTGTCCCATCCATGACGACGGCGGCCCGGTCACCATCGTCATGGCCCACACCGACACCGTCTTCCCCGACCTGTCTCCCATGCCCTTCACTGAGGATGACACCCGGCTCTGTTCCCCCGGCGTTGGAGACGATACCGCCAACCTGGCGCTGCTGATGACGGCGGCCCGGTATCTGGTGGAGGAGAAAGTGCCGCTCAACTCGGGACTGGTGCTGGTCTGCAACAGCTGCGAGGAAGGCCTGGGCAACCTGAAGGGCTGCCGTGCCGTGATGGAGCGGTATCAGGGCCGCATCCGGTCCTTTGTCTCCTTTGACGGCAATCTGGACCATATCTGTGTCCGGGCGGTGGGCTCCCACCGGTACCGGGTGGAGGTGGAGACCCAGGGCGGCCACTCCTTCTCCGCCTTCGGCGTCCCCAACGCCATCCACCAGCTTTCCCGGTTCATCACCGACTTTTACAGCCTGCCCCTGCCCCACCGGGGACGCACCACCTGCAACGTGGGCGTCATCGAGGGGGGAACCTCGGTCAACAGCATTGCCCAGCGGGCGTCGATGCTCTGCGAATACCGCTCCGACGATGCCAGCTCCCTGGCGACAATGGAGGGGGCCTTTGAGGCCCTGATCGCCCGCCATCGGGACGCTGGTGTCCAGCTCACCGTTACCCGGATGGGAGAGCGGCCCTGCGGCAGCTCCACCCCCTCTGCGGCCCAGCAGAAGCTGATCGACTGGGCGGAGAAGTCCATGGCCGCCGTCACCGGTAAGACGCCGTCCCTGGATTCCGGCTCCACCGACGCCAATATCCCGCTGTCGCTGGACATCCCCGCCGTCACCCTGGGCCTTATCCGGGGCGACCTGGCCCACACCCGCCAGGAGTACATCCTCAAGGACAGTCTGGCCGAGGGCCTGACTCTGGCCGTTTCCATTCTGTCCGACCTCTGTTATGGTTCACTTGCTCTGCCGTAATCACCTGAAAATGCCCGTATTTTCTCTTTTTAGAGGAAATTTCGGGCATTTTTCCTGTTTTCAGCCCCAAATTTCCCCCGATATCCTGATATCTTGCCCGCATCCCGTCCTATCTTTTGAATTTTATCTGAATTTTGACGCAAAAGGGATTGCTTTTTATCGGAGAAGGGGTATAATGGGGGAGGTGGACGGCGGATGCCGTCTGATTCTGCACCTCTGGTGTCGCACCTTTGGTGCTTTGAATTTTCCCGAAAGGATGTGAGCCTGTGGACCCGTTGCCTAGTCGATGGTGTAAAATCTTGAAGATCCGGCCATGGCCGCAGGACAGGTGGGAATGCCCCCATAGGGCGTGACCGCTTCTTTTCGCTGCGCTTATGGCCGGCGGAAAGGAGCCTTTTTTATGTTCAAAGAAGTAAAAGCACTGCTGGAAGCCCGTCAGTTTGCCGACCTGCGCCGCCTGCTTGTGGAGGCCCATCCCGCCGATATTGCGGCGGTCTTTGAGGAGCTGGAGCCCGCCATGCTGGCCCAGGTGTTCCGCCTGCTGCCCAAGGAGCTGGCGGCGGAGACCTTCGCTTACCTGGAGCCGGACATCCAGCAAGCCCTGATTGAATCCCTCTCCAACGCCGAGCTGCGGGCGGTGCTGGACGAAATGTACATGGACGACACCGTGGACATGGTGGAGGAAATGCCCGCCAACGTGGTCAAGCGGATTCTGAAGGTCAGCGACCCCGACTCCCGGGGAGAG
Organism: uncultured Clostridia bacterium; assembly: GCA_944387515.1. Lineage (GTDB taxonomy): Bacteria > Bacillota > Clostridia > Oscillospirales > Ruminococcaceae > Faecivivens. The sequence goes on along the minus strand of CALXFL010000016.1, from coordinate 13,750 downwards.
ATCAACCGGCTGCTCTGCTATGCAGACGACACCGCCGGCAGCATCATGACCACTGAGTTCATCGACCTGAAACAGGACATGACCGTCCGGCAGGCCTTCGACCGCATCCGCAAGGTGGCCGTGGATATGGAGACCATCTACACCTGTTACGTTATCAACGCAAACCGGGTGCTGGAGGGCGTGGTCACGGTGCGGGAGCTGCTTTTAAGCCCCTATGACGCCGTCATCGGAGACCTGATGGAGGACCATGTCATCTCGGTAAAGACCGGGGACGACCAGGAACAGATGGCAGCCATTTTCCAGAAATACGACCTGCTGTCCCTGCCGGTAGTGGATTCCGAAAACCGGCTGGTGGGCATCATCACCATCGACGACGTGGTGGACGTCATCCAGGAAGAGAACACCGAGGACTTTGAGAGAATGGCGGCGCTGTCGCCTTCAGAGGACCCCTACCTGAAAACGCCGGTGTGGGTGCACGCCAAAAAGAGACTGGGCTGGCTGCTGGTGCTCATGTTCACAGCAGCGATTACCGGAGGAATCCTCAACCAGTTCGAGGACGCAATCGCAGCAGTGCCGCTGCTGGTGTCCTTCATTCCGATGCTGATGGACACCGGAGGAAACGGCGGCTCCCAGTCGGCAACCCTCATCATCCGTGGAATGGCGCTGGGGGAAATCCAGCTGCGGGACTTCCTGCGGGTATTCTTTAAAGAGTTCCGGGTATCGATGCTGGTAGGCGTGGTGCTGGCGGTGCTGAGCGGACTGAGAATCTGGATTTTCTACCACTCGGTGCCGATTGCGCTGACGGTGGGAATCAGCCTGGTGGTGACGGTGATGGTGGCAAAGGTCATCGGGTGCATGCTGCCCATGGCGGCAAAGAGAATGGGATTTGACCCGGCGCTCATGGCATCGCCGCTGATTACGACGGTGGTAGACACCTGTTCGATTCTGGTGTATTTCTGGGTAGCGGGAATTTTCCTGCTGTAAAGAAAAAAGCGCACGCCGGAACGCACGCCTTGCGGCGTCGAAGCGCACCGCAACAAAAAAGCTTTACTCAATTTTTCTCGAAAAATTGAGTAAAGCTTTTTTCGTGTCGGAACGTTTGTGCCCGCAGATACAGGCGTTTCGGCGGGGCGTTTTTCCACGCAGGGTGTTGGCTTCAGGGGAGAGTGTTTTGCGTTGCTATTTCCCCCTGTCTGTGGTATAATATCCCCGTATGGGCGGCCAGGATTTCCCGCCCGCCCTCCGGAATTAAAAATCCGCCGGAATTAAAAATCCGCCGGAATTTCAACGAAAGTCAGGTGCTCCCTATGCCCTATGGATTTATCAAGGCTGCGGCTCTTTCCCCGAAAACCGTCGTTGCCGACCCCCGCTCCAACGGCGAAGCCGCTCTCTCTGCCCTTTTGCAGGCTCAGAATGCCGGCGTTCAGCTGGCCGTTCTGCCGGAACTGACCCTTTCTTCCTACACCTGCGCTGATCTCTTTCACCACAACGCCCTGATCTCCGGCTGTGAGGAAGCCCTTTCGAGGCTCCTTTCTGCGACTGCCTCCCTCCCTCTGATCTTCGCCATCGGTCTCCCCGTTCGGGTGGGCGCTGGTCTTTTCAACTGCGCCGCCGTTTGCCAGCAGGGCCGCATTCTGGGCCTTGTTCCCAAGACCTACCTGCCCAACTATCAGGAGTTTTACGAGAAGCGGTGGTTTGCTTCCGCTGCCGATCTTCCCGCCAGCACCGTGACCCTCTGCGGTCAGGAGGTTCCGGTGGGGGAGATGCTCTTCCGTTTTGGGCCCCTCACCGTGGGCATTGAACTCTGTGAGGACCTGTGGGTTCCGGTTCCCCCCAGCTCCCTTCTGGCTCTCCGGGGCGCCAACGTGATTCTGAATCTTTCCGCCAGCAACGAGCTGGTGGCGAAAAACGACTACCGCCGGGGCCTGGTCTCCCGGCAGAGCGCCGGCTGCATCTGCGGTTATCTCTACGCCTCGGCCGGGGTAGGGGAATCCACCACTGACTTGGTCTTCTCCGGCGCCTGCACCGTGGCGGAAAACGGCACGATTCTGGCCGAAAGCCCCCGGTTCAGCTGGGACACCGTCATGGCGGTGGGCTGCATCGATTTGGAGAAGCTGGCTGCGGAGCGCCGCCGGGACGGCAGCTTTTTGGACAACGCCGCCCGGATGAAGCTCTCCCCGCTGCCGGTGGTGGAGGGTGAGCTGCCCCAGCTGGACGCTGCCCAGATCGACCGCAGCTTTGACCCGACCCCCTTCATTCCCCGGGATGCTGCGGCCCGTGCCGACCGCTGCCGGGAGATCTTCGCCATTCAGGCGGCCGGTTTGGCCCGCCGTCTGGCCCACACCGGCCTGAAAAAGGCGGTGATCGGCATTTCCGGCGGCCTTGACTCGACCCTGGCGCTGCTGGTGTCCGCCGAGGCCATGAAGCTGCTGGGCCTGCCCGCCGGGAACATTCTGGCGGTGACGATGCCCGGCTTTGGCACCACCGACCAGACCTACCAGAACGCCCTGGAGCTGATCGCCTCCCTGGGTGCCACCTTCAAGGAGGTGGACATCCGCCCCGCCTGCAACCAGCATATGAAGGACATCGGCCACGACCCCTCCATCCACGATGTGACCTATGAGAACACCCAGGCCCGCCAGCGGACCTATATTCTGATGGACCTGGCCAACAAGGAGGGCGGTATTCTGGTGGGTACCGGCGACCTGTCCGAGCTGGCCATGGGCTGGTGCACCTACAACGGCGACCACATGAGCATGTACGGCGTCAATGCCTCGGTGCCCAAGACGCTGGTCCGCCATCTGGTGGACTATGTGGCCGACACCAGCGACAACCGGACGGCAGCCGTGCTCCGCCGGGTGCTGGACACGCCGGTCAGCCCCGAGCTGCTGCCCCCGGATGAAAACGGCCAGATTCAGCAGAAGACCGAGGAGAAGATCGGGCCGTACGAGCTCCACGACTTCTTCCTCTACCATTTCCTGCGGTTCGGCTTTGACCGGGAGAAGATTCAGTTCCTGGCGGAGCGGGCCTTTGAGGGCCGGTACGATGCCGCTACCATTGACCGGTGGCTGTCCACCTTCCTGCGCCGCTTCTTCATCAGCCAGTTCAAGCGTTCCTGCCTGCCCGACGGCCCCAAGGTGGGCTCGGTGAGCCTTTCGCCCCGGGGTGACTGGCGGATGCCGTCGGATGCGTCGATGGTGGCGTTTCTGTAACCATGGCAGGACGGGTGGTCCGGTTTTGGTCACATTCTGTTCAAGATGTTTTGTCTTGCTGGCAAACAGATTGATTATTTCACAAATCTAACAATAAAATCCGCTTTCGTTCACCGGAAGCGGATTTTCTTTTTCCGGCCCATCGGGTAGAATAGAGACATCCCAAGAACAGCAGAACCGAAAGGACGGAATGAAGATGAAAACAAGACAAATTATGGCGCTCTCCCTCAGTCTGGTACTGGTGGGCGGGATGTTTGCCTCCTGCGGCAGTGAGGAGAATTCTGCCGGGGTGGACGTGGTGGTAGCGGCCTCCTATGTGCCGGAGGAGACCACTGACACCCTTCAGCAGGCGCTGGATGGCGTTTATACCGAGGAAAGCGGCTTTGGCTGCACTGTCACCGGCGTCACCACCGGTGACACCGAATCCGACCCGATGATGGCGGCAGCCGGTATTATGAAGGTAGCCGGCATGGTGGCTGCCGATGAGATCGATGTGCTGGTGGCCTCTCTGGAGGAAGGGGAGCGCCAGGCCCAGAACGGCGGCCTGCTGCCCCTTTCCGAGGTGTTCACCGAGGAAGAACTGGCGGAGATTTCTCTGGAACAGATTTCCTTTGACATCACCGACAGCGACGGCAACCCCGAGGAAGAATTTTCAGAGCCCTGCGGCTTCAAGCTGACCGGTGAGACGGTGAGCGGACTGGACAGCGAGGGTGTCGGCGTCTTTATTGTTTCCAACACCGACAAGCCCGAGGAGTCCCGGCAGGTCATGGAGACGCTGATGGAAATGTACGGCTGATTCCCTTATCTTGTGTCTTTTTCTCCTCCCGCCCCCATATTTTGAAGTTTTCCTGAAAAATCTCCCATTTCCCCTTGACAAATAAAATCCCCTCTGGTATGATGAAACCATGACCGCTATGCAACTGACGGATTTTGTGGGCGACCACAGGGGAGTATGGCGGATGACAATGCCGACCGTCTGGGCAGCCCGTTAACCGGTGCTGCCCTTTTTGTTTTTCGGAAAAACAGGTGTTCTCAGAAGGAGAACAGGGGTAGTGCCGGACGGGGAGACTGGTTTGCCGCACTGCGGCAGAAAGGATGGAACGTAACATGGAAATGATGCAGTGGCAGGGCTTCAAGGGCGAGAACTGGAAAGAGACCATTGATGTCCGGGACTTTATTCAGCAGAACTACACCCCCTATGAGGGAGACGGCAGCTTTCTCGCCGGTCCCACTCCCCGCACCGAGGGCCTGATGAAGCGGCTGAATACCCTGCTTCAGATGGAGAAGGAGTTCGGCGGCGTGCTGGACATTGATACCACCACCGTCTCCTCCCTGACCAGCTATGCCCCTGGCTATCTGGACAAGGACAAGGAGCTGATTGTGGGCCTTCAGACCAACCGCCCGCTGAAGCGGGGCGTCAACCCCTTCGGCGGCATCCGGATGGCGAGACAGGCCTGTGAAGCCTACGGCTACAAGCTGTCTGACAAGATTGAGGACGAGTTCCAGTTCCGCACCACCCACAACGACGGCGTTTTCCGGGTGTACACCAAGGAGATGCGGGCAGCCCGTAAGGCTGGCGTCATCACCGGTCTGCCCGATGCCTACGGCCGGGGCCGGATCATCGGCGACTACCGCCGGGTGGCCCTTTACGGCGTCGACCGTCTGATTGCCGAGAAGCAGAAGGACAAGGCCAGAATCGGCGAGGGTCTGATGAATGTGGACACCATCCGCCAGTCTGAGGAGCTGTTCCAGCAGATCAATTTCCTGGGCAAGCTCAAGGAGATGGCCGCCATGTACGGCATCGACATCTCCCAGCCCGCCGATACCGCCAGGGAGGCCATTCAGTGGCTGTACTTCGGCTATCTGGCCGCCAACAAGGAGCAGAACGGCGCCGCCATGTCCCTGGGCCGCACCAGCACCTTCCTGGACATTTACATCCAGCGGGATCTGGAGCGGGGCACCCTTACAGAGGAAGGCGCGCAGGAGCTGATGGACGACTTTGTCATGAAGCTGCGGATGGCCCGCCACCTGCGGACTCCTGAATACAACGAGCTGTTCGGCGGCGACCCCATGTGGATCACCGAGAGCGTCGGCGGCATGGGCGAGGATGGACGTCCCATGGTGACCAAGAACTCCTTCCGGGTGCTCAACACCCTCTATAACCTGGGCCCCGCTCCCGAGCCCAACCTGACCGTGCTCTGGTCGGAGAAGCTGCCCGTTCCCTTTAAGGAATTCTGCGCCAAGCTCTCCATCGACACCGATTCCATCCAGTATGAGAACGACGACCTGATGCGCCCCACCTACGGGGACGACTACGGCATTGCCTGCTGCGTCTCGGCCATGCAGATCGGCAAGCAGATGCAGTTCTTCGGCGCCCGCTGCAACCTGCCGAAGCTCCTGCTGCTGGCTTTGAACGGCGGCCATGACCAGCTGTCCGGCCTGAATCTCGGCCCTCAGATGGAGGTCTGCGGGGAGGAGGTTCTGGATTACGACAAGGTCATGGAGCGGTTTGTCACCTACCGGGACTGGCTCTGCAACCTCTATGTCAACACGATGAACGTCATCCACTACATGCACGACAAATACGCCTATGAGAAGATCCAGATGGCCCTTCATGACACCGATGTCCACCGGTTCATGGCCTTTGGCGTGGCGGGCCTGTCGGTGATTGCCGACTCCCTGAGCGCCATCAAGTACGCCAAGGTCAAGCCCATCCGGGACGACCAGGGCTACATCTGCGATTTTGAGACGGTGGGCGAGTTCCCCAAATACGGCAACGACGACGACCGGGTAGACCAGATCGCCCGGGAAATGCTGGAAGGCGTGTCCGCCCAGCTGAAGAAGACTCCCACCTACCGGGACGCCGAGCACACCCTGTCGGTGCTGACCATCACCTCCAACGTTATGTATGGCAAGAAGACCGGCTCCACTCCCGATGGCCGCAAGAAGGGCGAGCCCTTCGCCCCCGGCGCCAACCCCATGCACAACCGGGACCAGAGCGGCGCCCTGGCCTCCCTCAACTCGGTGGCCAAGATGCCCTATGACTGCTGCCGGGACGGCATCTCCAACACCTTCTCCATCGTGCCCGAGGCCCTGGGCGGGGACGACAGCGAGCGGGTGACCAACCTGGTGGCGATTCTGGACGGCTACTTCCACCAGATGGCCCATCATGTGAACATCAACGTCCTCAACCGGGAGAAGCTGATGGACGCCTACGAGAACCCCGACAAATACCCCAACCTGACCATCCGGGTATCGGGCTACGCCGTCAACTTCTGCAAGCTCTCCCGGGAACAACAGCGTGAGGTCATTTCCCGCACCTTCCACGAGGCGGTGTGAGGGCTGACTGGGGAGAGAAACGCCGCTGCTGTTCCCTTGGAGCAGCAGCGTGAGGTCATCTCCCGCACCTTCCACGAGGCGGTATAAGCACCAACTGACGAAAGGGGAATACCCATGAAGAAACTGGGGGTACTGGGAGATATCCACAGCTGCGCACCAGCCCTGCGGGCCTGTGTGGCGCGGCTGCTGGCAGAGGGAGCCGAGGGCTTCCTGCTGCTGGGGGACTACCTGACCAACTGTCCCGATTCCGAGGAGACGATGGATCAGCTGCGGGACCTGATGGCCCGATACCCCTGTTATGCCCTGCGGGGCAACCGGGAGGAGTACCTGCTCCGCTGGCAGAGCGGGGAGGAGAAGGGTTGGACGCCCTCTCCCAAAACCGGAAGCCTGCTCTACACGGCGATCCATCTGTCCGAGGAGAGCTGGCGGTGGTTGGAAACCCTGCCTCAGACCCTCCGGGTGGAGGTGGCGGGCTGCCCGCCCCTGCGGATTGCCCATGGCTCCCCTCAGGTCACCCGGGGCTTTCTCTACCCCAACTACCGGGCCTGCCGGGAGGCGCTGGAAAAGCTGGACACCGACTGGCTGGTCTGCGGCCATACCCACCGGCAAGGCATCTTCCGCTGGCAGGGCCGCACCCTGATAAACCCCGGGGCGGTTCACTGGCGGAATACCGCCTGCTGTGCCCTGCTCACCGGGACGGCGGACGGCTGGACGGCAGAGCTGCTGACCCTGCCCTATGACACCGGGGCCTATGCCCGGCAGGTGCTGCAAAGCGGGATGGCCCCGATGGCGCCGGTCTGGACCCAGGTGGTGGCGGAGGAGCTGTGCACCGGCGGCGACCTGCTGGAGCCCTGGATTGCCGGCTCCATCGCCGGGGTGAAACAGAAGGGCCTCACCGATGCCCGGGAGGTCTTCGGCTGCTGGTACCGGCAGGCGGAGGAGCTGGGCGTCCCCTTGCCGCCGCTGGAAGAGATGCTCGCCGCCTGTCTGTCAACCTGAATCGTCCGAAAGGAGGAAGGCCCATGGGCCGTATTCATTCCATCCAGTCCCTGGGCACTGTGGACGGCCCGGGGGTCCGGTGCGTCGTCTTCTGTCAGGGCTGCCCGCTGCGGTGCGGCTACTGCCACAACCCCGACACCTGGGACCCGGCTGCCGGCCGGGAGGTGACGGCGGAGGAGGTCTTCCGTCAGGCTGCCCGGTTCCGCCCCTACTTCGGGACGGAGGGGGGCATCACCCTGTCAGGCGGGGAGCCGCTTTTGCAGCCCGCCTTTGTCCGGGAACTCTTTTCCCGCTGCAAGGAGGCGGGCATCCACACCGCTCTGGACACCAGCGGCGCCCTCTGGAACGAGGAGGTGGAGGCGGTGCTGGCGGTCACCGACCTGGTGCTGCTGGACCTCAAGATGACCAATGACGCTGATTACCGGCAGCACATCGGCTGCTCGCTGGAAAAGCCCCTCTTCTTTCTGGAAAAGCTCCGGGAGAAGGGGATTCCCTGCTGGATCCGGCAGGTGATCGTCCCCGGCGTCAACGACACCGAGGAAAACGTCGAGGCCCTGAACCGGCTGATTGCCGGGCATCCGCAGGTGAAGCGGGTGCAGCTGCTGCCCTTCAAGAAGATCTGCAAGACCAAGTACGACCAGATGGGGATTCCCTTTCCCTTTGACCGGTATTCTCACTGTCCGCCCGAGCGGGCAAAGGAGCTGGAGAAGGCCGTCAGGTTGCCTTCGGTGTGAGTTTTTGTTTCTTTCAGCCAAAGTCCCGGCGGACTTTGGCTTTTTCCCTCTTTTTTCAAAAATCCCCTTGTATTTTACCGGGCTATTCATTATAATATATAATGCGCATGAAAACAGGGACAAGTTCCCGTCCGGATGGGACAGGCCCATCTGGTTTCCCGGAAAAGTATACTGCATCTTCTGAAACTTTTTCTTCCGGTGGTTCGTTATGAGAATACTTCTGCGCGGTTGATGTGAACATAAAGGAGTCATTGTTTTGATGGCAAAGAGAATATCTTCCGGCGGCCGGTATTTCCACCGCCGGAGAAGACGTCCGGCGCTGCTCATGGGCATTCTGCTTGCCCTGGCGGTGGTGCTGGCCCTGGCAGCTGTGGTGCTGCTGCCCCTTTATCCGGTGGGGGAGGATACCCGCTCTGCTTCATCGGCGCTGCCGGTTTCCTCAGCACCTGCTGAATCTTCCACCCCTGCCGAGCCGTCTGCCCCTGCGGTCTCTTCTGAGGCATCCGAGGCGCCGGACACCAGCGCTTCGGTATCTTCTGAGGATGCTTTGGCAGAGGACAAGTCCCCTGAGGTGGAAACCCAGCTGGCTTCTGCCAGCGTTCCCTACGATTACACCAAGCCGGTTCCCGAATCCGAGCCGGTGGAGGACAGCTACTTTGACACTGCTGTCTTTGTGGGCAATTCCCGCACCCAGGGCTTTGTGCTCTATTCCGGATTGGCAAACCTTCAGTCCTACACCGACCGGGGCCTTACCGTGGCCACCGCTGAAACCAAGCCCCTTATTGACCTGGGGGACGGAAACCAGCTGACGGTGCAGCAGGCTCTGGAAAAGGGCAGCTACCAGTCGGTCTATATGATGTTCGGCATCAACGAGCTGGGCTGGAGCTATCCCGACGTCTTTATTCAGAAGTACGGGGAGCTGGTGGACACGGTGCGGCAGTCTCACCCTGACGCTGCGGTTTACCTTCAGTCCATCCTGCCGGTGAGCCAGCAGGTGGCCGACACCCACGACTATATCAACAACCAGCTGATCCAGTCTTTCAACGAGCGGATCCAGCAGCTGGCAGCAGACAGACAGGTCTATTACCTGGATGTGGCATCGGCAGTGGCCGATGAGACTGGCGCTCTGCCCGCCGATGCTTCTGCCGACGGCATCCATCTGAAGAAGCCCGGCTGCCAGCAGTGGCTGGCCTATCTGAAAACCCATGTGGCCCCCGCCCTCTCAGAGGACGTTTCCCAGCAGGATTCATCGGTTATGGTATCGTCTGAGACCCCCGCAGCGGAATCCGGGGCCGCATCCCAGGACCCGGCCTGACCGGATTCCCTCAATAAAGGAAGGAGCTCTTTTCCCATGAAAAAATTTCTGGCCGTTCTGGCCGCATCCTTGCTGCTTGCCAGCTGCGGCAGCAGCAAAACCCCTGACATCAACATCGACAATCTGGCCGCTGACCTGGTGGCAGACGTTTCCTTTACAGACGACCTGGCCCTCATTGACGACAGTATGATCGGTAACCTCTATGACGTCCAGTATGAGGACGCCGTTCTCTATATGGGCAGCGGCGCCACCGCTGAAGAGGTAGCCATCTTCGCCTGTGCCGATGAAGCCGCCGCCAAGACCGCCCTGGATGGGGCCAAGTCCCATATCCAGAGCCAGATTGATTCCTTTGAGGACTATATTCCCGAGGAGGTCAAGCGTCTGGAGGAGGCCCTGGTATTGCAGGAGGGCAAGTACGTCATCACGGTGGTGACCGAGGACAAGGAAACCGCCCAGGGCGTTATTGACAAATATCTGGAAAAATAAGGAATCCGGGGCAGGGGAGCGGCGGCTCTCCTGCTCTTTTTTTCAGTAATCTGGCTGCGTCTTTGCTGGCATCTGTGCGTTTTCCATGCGCAAATTTTATGAAACTGTTTCAAAAAAAGAATGACACCGGGAAGAAGATGGCGGATTTATGTGCAAAAAGCATATTTTTTGGCGCTAACAGACATCATCTTGCTTAGAAACAGCTATTGCACAATTTGAGCAAAAGGTATATGATAATAGCAAACCGCGAAAAATGTTTGCGTAGTCAAATAACGCGCAGTCAAATAATTTGCGGCAGGGAATTATCTGGAGAAGGTGAGGTTGATGTTGACATGAAAACCATCATCAAACAGGTTCTCGATCTGGACGCCAGGGCACAACAGATGCTCCAGGACGCCTACCGGGAACGGGAAAAGAAGATGGCGCAGGTGGACAAGGAAGCCGAAGAACAGCGCATCCAGCTGTCTGAGCACTGCCAGCAGCGCATCGAGCTTATCCGCCAGCAGGAAAGCGATCTGGCCGACGAGGAGATCGAGAAGGTACTGGCAGGAGAGAAGCAGGCCATCGCCCGGCTGGACGAGCGTTTTGAGGCGGGCCGGGCACAGTGGGTAAGCGAGATCGTCTCCCACATCACCGGCTGACCGGCTCACAAACGGAAAGGAGGAGCAAGAAATGCTCAATTCCTGTTCCAGCAACGCCATCCTCACCAAGGTGCGGGCAATCTTCGGCCAGCGGCTCACCGAAGCCGATTACGCCCAGATGGCCCGAAAGAAGGATGTGGGAGAGGTGGCCGCCTATTTAAAGGAAAGGTCCACCTACGCCAAGGCCCTTCGGAACATCCGGGAAACCGAGGTGCACCGGGGACAGCTGGAGGCGCTGCTGAGAAAAGACACCTTTTATAAATACGCCGCCCTGCGGCGGTACGACTTTTCAGGAAGCGGTTTTTACGACTTCATCCTGATCCGGCTGGAGGTGCGGGAGATCCTCCGCCGCTTAAGCTACATCCAGGCGGGCCAGCACGACGCCTACGTCGCCGACCTGCCGTCCTACCTGATTCAGCGCACCTCCTTCTCCCTGAAGGCGCTGGCGGAGGCGGACAGCTTTGACGATCTGCTTCTCTGTTTGCAGGGGACGCCTTACCGGCAGCTGCTGACCGGACTGACCCTGGATGGCAGCAAGAGTGCTTACCTCCGGTGCGAGTTCGCCCTCTACCACTATTATTACCAGTTCCTCTTTGACTCCATCGACCACCACTTCCACGGCAAGACCCGAAGCGAGATGCGGCAGATCCTCCTCTGTGAGATCGACACCCGCAACATTGAGACGGTCTTCCGGCTGAAGCGGTTTTACCAGATGGAGGACGAGGAGATCCGCTCCCTGCTTCAGCCCTGGTCGGGCGCTTTGAAGAAGGAGCAGATTGACCGGATGCTGGCCGCCGGCACCACCGCCGAAATGGCCGCTGCCGCACCGTTTCTTCCTACGCGGAGCGACCTGCCGGAAGGGTTCATCGAGCTGATGACCCACAGCTACCGCTACCGGTTCGACCAGAAAAAGCTCCGGTTTGCCACCAATGCACCGGTGGCCATGTACACCTTCCTGACGCTGCGGGACATTGAGGTTGAAAATGTCATCACCGTCATTGAGGGGGTACGTTATCAGATTCCGCAGGAGGAGATCCTCCACCTGCTGATCCAATAAAAAAAGTTATAAGGTGGTGTTTCCCCCGTATGGCAATTGAAAAAATGCAGCTGTGCAACATTGTCGGGAATATGCCGGATCTGGAGGCAGCTCTTCACCAGTGCATCCAGAGCCAGGTCTTTCACCCCGAAATGGCCATCGACACCAGCGACAAATCCTCCCGGTTTGCGCCGTTGTCGGGCGAAAACGAGTCTGCCGGCCCCTTAAAGCAGCTTTACGACCTGGCCGAAGACATCGGATGCCGTCTCAGTGCCGTTTCTGGTGATCCCGCCCTCACACCGGCAGAAGCTGCCGCAGAGGTGGAGCGGGTCAGGGAGCTGGTCCAGAGCCTCTCCGACGAGAAGCGCACGCTGCGGGATTCCATCAGCAACCATGAACAGGCTGTGAGCCTGATCCGCCATCTGGACGGACTGGACGTGCCTTTCGACCGGCTGTTTTCCTCCCGGTATGTGAAGGTGCGGATCGGCCGCCTGCCGGTGGACAGCTACCAGAAGCTGAGCTTCTACGACAGCCGGACCTTCTTCTTCGTGGATCTGGACCACGATGCCCACTACTACTGGGGCCTCTACTTCGCCCCGGAGAGTCGCATCGCCCTCATCGACGACATCTTCCGCTCCCTTTACTTCGAGCGGCTGCGGATTCCCGACTACGCCCACAGCGAGCCGGCCGAGGCCATCCGCAATATCACCGAAACCCTGGAGCAGGAGAGAGACCGCCTGAATGAAGTGACCAAGCAGCTCTCCGGTATCCGGGATGAGGAGCAGAACAACCTGAACCGCTGCTTCACCGTCCTCAAGGCGGAAAACGATGCCTTCGGCATCCGCCGGTATGTGGCGGTCATCAACACCCGGTTCTATCTGGAAGGCTTTGTACCGGAAAAAGAGGTGCCGAAGCTCCGGAAGATGCTGGACGAGATTCCCAGTGTCAGCATGGCCGTTCAGCCTGCCGACGCCAACCCCTCTCTCACCCCGCCCACCAAGCTGAAAAACGGCTGGTTCGCCCGGCCCTTTGAGACCTTCGTCAAGATGTACGGCATGCCGTCCTACTTTGAGTACGATCCCACCCTGCTGGTGGCTCTCACCTACACGCTGCTCTTTGGCATCATGTTCGGTGACCTGGGCCAGGGCTTCGTGGTGATGCTGCTGGGTATCCTGCTGGACAAGGTCAAGAAAATCGAGTTCGGCAAGATCCTGGAGCGGCTGGGTATTTCCAGCATGATCTTCGGCTTCGCCTATGGCTCCGTCTTCGGACTGGAACACGTCCTCGACCCGGTCTTCCGGATGATGGGCTTTGCCGAAAAGCCCATTGAGGTCTTCGACGGCGCTACTACCAATATGCTGCTGATCGCCGCCATCTTTGTGGGCGTCGTGATGATTGCGGTGGCGATGATTATGAACATCATCACCGGACTCAAGCATAAGGATTATGAGAAGTCCATCTTCGGCAACAACGGCATCGCCGGTCTGGTGCTCTATCTGGGCGTGGTCATGGCGGTGGCCCTGTCGATGCTCACCACCATCAATGTTCTGAACCCCGCCTTCATCCTGCTGGTGGTGGTTCTGCCCATCGCCTGCATCTTCCTGCGGGAGCCGCTGGCCAAGCTGGTGGAGGGCCGCAAAGATCTGAAGCCTGCCGACGGCATCGGCGGTTTCATCATGGAAAACTTCTTCGAGATGTTCGAGTACCTGCTCAGCTACCTGTCCAACTCCATGAGCTTCCTCCGTGTGGGCGGTTTCATCCTCTCCCACGCCGGTATGATGGCCGTGGTGCTCTCCCTCAGTGAGATGATGAGCGGTGGCATGAGCGTCGTGGTCATGATCTTCGGCAACATCTTCGTCATGTGCCTGGAGGGTATGATCGCCGGTATCCAGGTGCTGCGTCTGGAATTCTACGAGATCTTCAGCCGCTTCTACAGCGGCGACGGCAAGGAGTTCGAGCCCGCTGCCGTTTCCTACAAACTCCAATAA
>CALXFL010000015.1 GCA_944387515.1 uncultured Clostridia bacterium | reverse complement strand
CGCATTCACTGTTATCTCCCCGGTTGGGAGATTCCAAAATTTCGTCCAGAGCATTTTACTGATGACTACGGCTTTATCACAGATTATCTGGCTGAGTTTATCCGCGAGCTGCGCAAGGAACAGTACGGAGATGCCCTCGACAAGTATTTTCGCTTAGGTTCCAACCTCAATCAAAGAGACACCATAGCTGTGAGACGAATGGTAGATGGACTGGTCAAGCTGGTCTATCCAAACGGCGAGTTCACAAAGGAGCAGCTGGAAGAAATCCTAAAGCTCGCGTTGGAAATGCGCCGTCGCGTCAAAGAGCAGCTGAAAAAGCTTGGCGGCATGGAGTTCTATGATGTGAACTTCTCCTATATCGACAGGGATAGCTTTGAGGAAACCTATGTGTCTGTACCGGAACAAGGCGGTGGCAAGCTGATTCCAGAGGGAATGTGCAGTCCCGGTCAGGTCTATACAGTGTCTCAGGGGAAATCCGGGATGATTGGCGTGTTCCGTCTGGAATCGCAGATGCTTCCCGGCAACGGAAAGTTCGAGCGCACCGGTCTTGGCTCAGACCGGGAGGTGAAGGAAGCCACGAACACCGCTTTCAATTTCCTCAAAGCCAACGCAGGACACATCAGCGGGATGATCAGCACCACGACGAAGGATTATATCGTCAACTATCAGGATTTGCAGGGAATCGGCATGACTGCAAGGCTCGCCCTTCCCACCTTGATTGCGCTGGCCTCCATTGCACTGAATAAGCCCACCGTGAGCAGTCTGGCGGTCATGGGTGAGATCAGCATTGCGGGTACGATGATGAAAGTTGACGAGCTGGCAAATGCGCTACAAGTCTGTCTGGACAGCGGTGCAAAGAAAGTATTGTTGCCTATCACATCGGCAGCAGACCTAGGCTCTGTGCCGTCAGATCTGATTGGCTGCTTCAATTTGATTTTCTATCAGAGTGCCGAGGATGCTGTATTCAAAGCACTGGGAGTCGAATAAGCAAGGTCATGAAAGAGTGGATGATTTTGGTGTGGAACGCATACGTTCAAAAGTCCTACAATTAGGGCGACAAACATTAAATCAGCAGGATGTCAGAGAAGACATCCTGCTGAGCGTTTTTGAAAAGGCTTTCCACTATGAGCAATATAAGGATCTTTACACCACTGCAATATACAGGTACCTTCATTCAACGTGAGGGAAAGGGTAAAGTATCATGTCATTCTGAGAAAATCCATGAATGGAGACAAGGATCTGTCCATATTCTTTCATGACTGTAACGAGAGAAAGAGCCTTTCGGATCAGTCCTTAATGGATTTCTGCGGTTTATTGCTGCATCGTCCAGACAATGGCGCGACTATATCAGCTTCAAAGGAGTGGTACTTTCTCAAGTTGATTTATCATAGGCTATATCTATAAAAACACAAAATCCCACAGATCACACCTACACAAGGATGAAATCTATGGGATTTTCTAGTGCACCTATTTCAAGAAGATAAGTTATTCGCAATTTAAGATGAAATAAAAGCTTTTCTCATAAGTTGTACTGGGTTTAATAGTTACGAAAAGCTGCCAGTGAGAAGGCTAAAGCAGTGGTAGAAGAATTACGCTCCAGGGACAGCAATTCGCTCCATACTTGTCTGCGCTCGGCTACGCCATGTAGCCGGCACCCAGTGGGGCAACAAGAAGTACATGAATATAAAAGCACCTGGAGGCAGCCTGAACAGATTCAGTAAAAATGGACAGTGACAAAAGCCCCCCTGATGTAGGAAAATAGATGAATCGCCCCAGATTGTGTAGACAGTATAAAAAAGCCCCGGGTGTAGGAATATTCAGTTTTAGCAGGAGAGGCGCCGCTTGCGCGACGCCTCTCCACCTATAAAGCTTAATATTTCCTACCAGGGCTCTTTTTTGTACTGTCTGCACAAAATGAGGCTATTCACTTCAAGGCACAATAAGTTTCTCAAAAAAGACATTACTTGTAGATATCTGGTAGAATGAAGTCGCAATACACCATCCATGCCCTCCACGAGGAGGGCGACGACATCTCACTGTAGTGCTGTCCCTGAACCTGGGGATTTCTATCTACGCCCCCTGCGAGGAGGGCGACGTTGCGCTTGGCCTTCCAGACTCAAAAGTATTTTGAATTTCTATCCACGCCCCCCGCGAGGAGGGCGACACATTGCCCTTCTCCTCCTGAATCCAATCAGGAATTTCTATCCACGCCCCCCGCGAGGAGGGCGACGGCGGTGCGCTTGAATTTGGTGCCAACCTTACTATTTCTATCCACGCCCCCCGCGAGGAGGGCGACGTGGTTATCTTGCTTGCGGAGGTGAGTTGTGTGATTTCTATCCACGCCCCCCGCGAGGAGGGCGACCTACGGGCTTTATCAGGATTTTTTGGAGGGTGAGATTTCTATCCACGCCCCCCGCGAGGAGGGCGACATGCACCCATGACTTTTACATCGGCAGATTGTGTATTTCTATCCACGCCCCCCGCGAGGAGGGCGACTTTCCGCACCAGCCCCAACCAGCCGACGGCAGAAATTTCTATCCACGCCCCCCGCGAGGAGGGCGACCGGAGAAGAATTGACACAGTTACAGTGTATTGAAAATTTCTATCCACGCCCCCCGCGAGGAGGGCGACAGCAAATGTGGCGGTAAAACAGTGGGATTGCCGCTGACATTTGTTCACAAAGAGAAGACTGACAAAAAAGATACTTGTATTTTGTGCAGCCTGCAACTGATTGGGGAAGGAATTTTGGATTTTCGCAGTCTAAGAACAGGTATATTCTGGTGCGAAGAAAGCGGAAAATTTCTGCGAACTTCCTGGTCGCACAAAGCCGGCAAAATGTAAAATGGTCAATCCTATAATAGGACAGAAAAGACATTTGTATTATGGTCGTGAAGAAACAAGTTGTCGTTCAACACACCCTTCACACCAAAAGGATTCCGTCCTGCGGCCATTCCGGCGTAAGTCCGATATGTTCTACTTTGGAGGCATAGTGATTGCCCAATCGGTAAAAACGTAAACTATCCGTTTCGGGGTCAATCAAAGCTGTTAATTCTGCTTTGAACAGAGTGTATTGTGCCGCGTCCAATATGCATTCAAAAACGGAGTTTTGAACCCGTTGCCCATAATTGACACAAACTTTAGCCACTTTGCGGAGACGCCGCCGGCCAGCGGCTGTTTCGGTATTTACATCATAGGTGACAAGAACCAACATCGTACTACTCCTTTATTTCCAGAAGAAAGGAGGATACCGTTCCAGATCTTCCCGCAGGGTACGGGCGAGCAGAAGGGCCTGGACATAAGGAACAAGGCCCCACGGAATCTTTTCCCCAAGGAAAGGATGCTGGATAGTTTGCTGTTTGCGCTGCTGCCATGCAGTCAGGAAAGCGCGCCTTCCCTCATCTGTCAAAAGAACAGCTCCACTCTCCTGGCGGATACAGTGTTTGGGGAGGATGGTTTTCTGATTGATACAGGTCAGAACAAAGCGATCCGCAAAGGCGGTACGCAGTTCTTCCATCAGATCAAGCGCCAGACTGGTACGTCCAGGGCGAGGGGTGTGCAGAAAACCGACATAAGGGTCTAATCCGACGCCTTCCAGCGCAGCGGCACAATCCCGGGCCAACAGGGTATAGGCGAAGGAAAGGAGCGCATTGACAGAATCCAAAGGAGGCCGCCGAGTACGGCGGGTAAAGGAAAAATCTTCTTTCTGTTGTAGAATCAGATAATTCAGGACGCCGAAATAAAGCTGGGCTGCTTCCCCTTCGAAGCCGCGAAGTTCCTCCGTTGTCATGGCGTCTTCGATTTTGGGCAGGGTAGCGGCCAGTTGGGCCGAGACCGTCTTGAGAATTTCCACGGGTACGCGTTGCGGATGATCGCGGGTGGCTCGTTCCAGCACCCAGCGGGCGTTATAAACTTTTCCCAGGAGGAATCCTTTGGCATACCGGCAGCAAGCACTTGGATTATCAGCAGTGCGAAATTGTTGTTGACGGAGAAAGACATTGCCTCTGGTTTGCCCTACCGAGCGGGCCAAAAATTGTCCGCGCGGCGTGAAAAAGGCCAAATCTACATTCCGCTGTGCACAGGCGCCCATCAGAGCGGGAGAAGCACCTGGATAGGAAAAACAGAGGATTCCTTCCAGTGTATGTAAAGGAAAGCGGACCATTTCTGCCTGCTCCTGCTTGATGACAATGTTTTCGCCATCCAGGGTCAGGTAGCTGTTTTCGGTCAGGACAAAGAGGGTATTCAGCAGCTTTCTCATGGCGTTTCTCCTTCGGATTCCTGCAGGTGAGTGCGGATGTACCTGGCCGCATCGGCCCGGCGGCACAGGGCAGGTAGACACAATTCTTTCAAGGAACAGGCATTACAGTGTTTTCCTGGCTTTACTTTGGGCGTATAATCCCGAGCAAAAAGACTGTACATTTCATCTGCTGCGGCTTGGGCCTTTTGGCGCAACTCCAGTGTCAGGGGAACGCATTCCCGCCGTCGGGTCTCGGCATAGAAAAGAAAGGCTTGCGGGATGGTGCAGACCAGCATTTCTTCCAAAGCCATTGCCTGGGCGCAGAGTTGTAGACGATCTGCGTCATTGCTTTTTGGAATCCCGTGTTTATACTCCACCGGTGTAGGAAGCCAGAGTCCCGAAAATCCTTCTAACGCAACGCCTTGGGGGTCGGCGTGAAACTCTACAACATCGCAGGCTCCAGTCATTTTCAGGCGGTGACTGATGACACATAGACCACGCACGACCAGAAGGTCTCCACGTTTTTCGTAGAAGGTTTTATCGTGACAACGCTGATGCAGCAGCTGTCCTTCAGTGGTTCGAAGGTTTTCAGCCCACTGCTGCTCCAGATGAATCAGGGCCCACTGACGCCGGCAGAAGGCGAAGTGCTGGATGCCGGACATCATCAGATAATCGTTGGCGTCCATCAGGACAGTCTCTCACAGGTGACGCCGGCAGGCAGCTGGCCGTCTACCGTGACTACATAGTCGCTGTATTTGCGGGGTACTGCCACACCAGCTACATGGTCCACATGAACTGCGTCAAACAGTTTATATGCGGGAGCATTGCCCAGTTCGCTGTCATGTTTGAAGATGATCAGTTCCCGCACTGCCATTTTGCCGCGAGCGGCACTGTGGTCATTTTCAAACATATTCAGGATGGCCTGCCACAAAAGCTGCAGATCCTGCTCCGAAAAACCGGTGACCTTGCGGGCCAGATTGGCCGAGACATACCCTTCGGCCCGATACAGACCATAGGGAACAATGTATTTGTGGGCCATTTCGTTGGTTTTTTTCTCAGCGTCGGCCTCGGTGGTAATGGCCACCCGGGTGATGGTGATTTCCTGGGGTAAAATGGGGTCTACACTGCGGGCAAAGCTCAGCTGAACAGGTCCTCGAACCTGGCCACAGTTCAAGGCGCCTTTGACGAAGGTGGTCATGACAGCGCCGAAGGTGCGAATATCGTAAAAGTTCTGGCACATGAAATCACGGATTTTGCCGTCCAGGGTGGGATCGTCCTTTTTGGCCGCTTTCAGGTCCTTGCTGATTCCAAGATAGGACAGGGCTTCTGCATCGCTGCGCTGCAGGGGAACCTGGTCTTTGATGTAGATCCGGTAGCCTTCGGCATCTTCCATGGCAGTCTCCACATAGTTGCGGATTTTTCGCTTCAGGCATACGTCGGTGACCAGGCCATTGCCGGTTTCAGGATCTACCCGTGGCATATTGCCGGAGTCGGGATCGCCATTGGGATTGCCGTTTTCCACGTCAAAAAGAATGACAAAATCATAGCGGTTCTTGATGGGCTCGGACATGGTTATTTTTCCTCCTTTTTAGTGTAGCGTTTCTGGGTTTCGTGATAGTATCCAATCTGAAACGCACTCTGTTCCGACAGGGTCATACGTGAAGGCAACGTCTCGCCAATGCGATTGCTCAGTTCGGTGATCCGTTTGTCATAATAGGCAGCGATCCCGCCTTCCAGCTTGTTCAGATGCTTCTGAGCCAGGTTGATGAGGGTAGGGAAAACCAGGGCAGGAGTAGCAGATGCTGAATTGAAATAGCGGTTCTTGATGGTAGTGTTGATTCCCGGATTGGCGCGCTGCTGTACAGCCTCCAGGACCGAAAACAGACGGCCCAATACGTAAGGCAGATAGGTGCTTTGTTCGTTCAATTCCATCGTCATGACCTCCTTGAGTTGTTTCTCGTTGGAATTGCGCAGATAATATGCTTTGATGATGGCAGCCTGTCCCCAGCTGATATCCTGCTGGGCACGGATGCGGAGTTGGACGCCATCCAAAAGGGTAGCGGGATAGGGCGCATTGTTCAGAATGGCCAGCAGCAGGTCACCGGCCAAACGGGGACTGGGTTCAGGACGTTTGACTCCAGCGGGGACCTTGCGCACCGTTTCTAGCACCATACGCCAGACAGTGAAAGGCGAGGTTTGGTCGTAGGTGGGACGGACAATCTGCAGCCGGTTATAATGAGCATCCAGATTCTGAGCCAGCTGTCCGAAGCTGTTTTGCCAGAAAAAGCGAACCGACAAGCGAGCAGCGTTGGGAGCAAGGCCCAGAACATAAAACCGGGTGTTGGGGTCCAGGCGACTTTCATCCCAGTCAATGGGATGGCCAGCGGAGAGCTGTTTCAGGGCATTCAAGAGGTCGTTTTCCTGATAGGAGGGAGCATCTGGTCCCATGCCGCCAAACAAGCTCTGGAAGGCCCAGTCCTGATAGGCGGTGTCGGCTCCCTCTGCCCACAATACCATGGTGGTATCGCCTACCCGGCAGACATGGTCACGGTCGGACACCAGGGTATTCAGGGCTGTGGTGTAAGCAAAGGCAGCATATTCGCTGGTAGGAGCGTTGGCGCCCTGCTCGTGTTCATAGGAACAGAATGCGGGTGCGTTGAAGGATACCAGAGAGGCGCCGGTGCTCTGTGCTCCGGCCACCCTCCTGATGCTGGGGTGAAGCTGTGCCAGAGGGCCGTGGCGGCCGGTCACCAGACAGAGAATGTCCTGCTTGCCGGCGTCATCCCCGTTGTCATAGTGATATTGCCAGGCGTCACGGATGACGGGGTCCTCTGCTGCCGGATGGTCCTGATACCAGAAGGTCAGGTTGCTGCCCTTCATCAGGTCTTCCCAGTCCTCTTGCAGGATGGGGCAGTCAGCAGCCTGGTAAGGATTCCAGGTCTCGAAAAAACGTACAATGGCTCGGGCAGCGGGAGAGTCTGAGTTCTTCAGAAGGTTCAGATGCAGTTCTTTGGCGGCTGCAAAACATTTGGCGCTTCGCTCGGGCTTTCCCTTGTTGTCTGCGCCCAGCAGATAGCCGCTATTGTCCCAGAGAAAATTGGCTGCTACCCCTGAAGAACGTTTGACGGGAGAGGGAAGGGCGTACTCCTGGGGGACAAGAGTCATTTTCTTACCTTGGGGAACTTGTAAATGAAGTAGCTGCACCAGTTTGCCGTTGTCGTCCAGAAGCAAGCCATAGGAAATTTTGGAGAGATTCCATCCAGGCCGGGCAATGGTGCCCCGGTCCAGCAGATCTTCATAATAATGGGTGAGCGCCTGCAGGATCATCGAAGCACCTCACAATTCTGAACGTCCAGAACGCCATTGTTCAGTTTGGCACGGAAATAGGTGGGGGTAATATGCTGGGGGTCGGAGTAGTCAAAGTCGTACAGCATCAGGCCCAGGTCCCTGGTTTCGGGGATAGTGGGAATCTTACCGCCCGGCCAGCGGCGAAAGGACGCAGAAAATTCTCTGCATCCCAGATAAGGTGTGTTGAAACACTGGCCCCGTTCCATCCGGCGGGTGACGATATCCTGAAATTTACCGGGATTGTCCGAGGCAGAAGCCTTGTCAGTCATATTAAAATGAGCCTCAATGATGTAGTGAACATCCTGCAACAGCAGGGAAGAGCGCTGCACAATTTCCTGGGGGGTGGCCAGGTATAAATCCTGTTTTCCGCCTTGGGCTGTCTGACGGACATTGCGGGCAGAAATTTTGCTCATGACCTCATTTCGCCGAATGCTGACAAAGCGGATGGGATTCATCACATAGATGCGGTCAATGTGCCACTGCAGACCTGGATGATAGTAGATGGCTTCCACCATCCCGCGAGCCGCTGAAGGGGTGGGCACGTCATAGGAGATTCGCTCCACCTTTAGCTCAGGTCTGCTGAAAAGGGCGTAAGCCCCCCAGACCTCCAATTGAATCACGATAAGATCTCCTTTCTTTTATTGAATGTATTTTGTAAATTGATGCAATATTATTCTATACTATAAGCAAAAAACAGTCAATAAAATCCAAAATATTTGTTGCATATCCTAAATAAATTGCCAAAAAACTATGGAATTTGAGGGGGAAAATTTGCCTTCTGTTTCATGTTTCAATATAATAAAGAAAAGTGTCGGCGAATGCTGTGGATAAAAAGTAGTAGATACACTTTGCAGGAAAGCAGCGGCACAGAAGGATCTTGTCGCCCTTTTCTATTGTCAGAACAAAAGGGCTTTTCCAGTTTCCACATGCAGGGACAAGCCGGTATCCCGGCTGTAGAGAGAAAGGTCGGTGAGAACATAGCTGTTACCAGTTAGGGGTTCTGCGGCGCCTGCATTCAACAGACTTTTCAGGTGGTCCGGATAGATGTTGACAGCATATTGCCCTAGTTTTCGGTAGAGGGATCGACTGGAATATCCGGTCTGCAGCTGGTTGATCAGGCTTTGCCCCTGATCGATAGGAATGTAGAGGGTGATGGTGGGGGTTTCGATCAGGTGAAACCACTCCGCCACCGTGGCAAAAGGAAACAGACAACCCTTGTATCCCTTACGGAAGGCGTTCAGTACACCATGAACGTCCAAAGCTGCGTTTCCTTTCAAGGTTCGGAAGAAAGAGAAGTAGGCCTCAATGGCCTGCGGGCTGGCAGAATCTGAGAAACGTGCCAACACGCTGCGGGTGGAATCTATGTTGGTCTGAATCAGGGGAAGGGGCTGCATCCCTTCCAGACGGAACACGGAGACCATACTGTCAGCCGCAGCCCGGCGGCCCTCCCGATTGCAGCGTCCGGCGGTCTGTAAAATTGAATCCAGGCCGGCTTCCTCTCGCCAAGCGGCGGGAAAATCCACGTCTACACCTGCTTCGATCAGGGAAGTGGAGACAACCCGGCAGGGAAGTCCCTTCTGTAAGCGGGAACGAATCTCCCGCAGCAGGCGTTTGCGGTCTACCGGACAGAGCAGGGTGGTCAGGCAATAGCGGCCTTCCGGTTGCACCATGGCCCCTAGTTCTTGCACGGTTGTCCGGCGGTTAACCACGCAAAGAGTTTGCGGCTGAGCTTTCAGTTGTTCGGCCAGTTCTTTCAGAGATAGAGTGCCAGCTTGGCATAGAGTAGTTCTGCGAAAAAAGGTATAAAGGGCCTGAGTGTCAGGACAGATTTCCCGGATGGAAAGCCGGGGCGCCAGCTCAGAGAACAGGGGCTGGAGGGCCGGCTGTGTGGCGGTGCAGAGTACCGCTGTCACACGATAATACTGAACCAGCTGCCCGATAGCTTCCACACAGGGATGCAGGTAGGGGATCGGTAGGGTCTGAGCCTCGTCAAAGATCACCACGCTGTTGGCAATGTTGTGCAGTTTTCGGCAGCGGGACGAACGATTTCCATACAGGGATTCAAAGAACTGCACCGACGTGGTGACGATGACCGGAGCGTCCCAGTTTTCGGTGGCCAGAGCTTTTCGATAAAAGGAAGAGTCAGTTTGGTCCTCGTCCATCGTATAATCTGTACCAGAATGATGCTCGATGACGTTTTCTTCTCCCAGAACGTTCCGGAATGTCTCGGCAGTCTGGTCGATGATGGATGTGTAAGGAATCACATAAATGACCCGGTCCTTATTTTGGGCCTGTGCATGGGCCAACGCAAAGGCAAGAGAGGAAATGGTTTTGCCGCCGCCGGTGGGAACAGTTAGGGTGTAAAGTCCGCTGTCTCCGGTTTGCCCCGTATGAAGGCATTGCTGCAGGATTTCACAGCGTTTCTGGTTCAGGGGCGTGGTAGGGTTCTGCCAGGGAGCAATGTATTGCTGCAGGCGCTGAAACAGAACTGGAATGGAGTCATATCCACCACGAGGGGTGGCGTGGCCCTGTATGAAAGTTTCGGTATCCAGAAAATCTGCATCCACCAGACAGGAGTATAGCATCCGGATGTAGAAGGCTTCACTCAAACTGTCCAGCGGGATTTGCGTCGGCCGCTTTGCGGGAGGAAGAGCAGGCAGTTCGGTACGCCAGGCTTCATAGGAAGCGATCGATCGTTTAAAGCGCCCTACCAGAGTGCTACTCTTTTCAGAATCAGTGGTGGCACCGTAATCAGGCAAACCGGTGTGGTGTCCAGCTACCGCAAGGGCAATTTCCGGCTGCCGGCGGGCGTAAGCCTCCTTGGCCCCGGCAGTGGAGTGATCTACAGTTTTGGCTTCACCCTGGAGTCGTTTTTGGAAATCCTCGCTGTATTTACCGATATCATGGAGCAATCCAGCCAGCTGGGCCTGTTCTTCTGCTCCGAAAGAGGAACCAAAGGCTTTAGCCAGGGCAGCCGTGCCCTGCAGATGTTCTAGGATACTCTGGGTGCGGGTTTCGTCCTCGGTTTGATGTGCAAGAAAGCGGCTATATGTCTGAACTGGTTCCATTCATATGTATCCTTTCTGAATAAAATCAAGCTTGAATCGTATTTTTATCATAGCACAGCTGAAGTACAATAGAAAGAATTTTATATGAAATTTATGAAGAAAAATTTTTCTGGTTTTGTTTTATGGATTCATCTGTAAAATATGGTGGAAATAGTAACCTTAAAGAGAGTAAAGCGGCTTCTTTTTGCAATGGCTTTAATGAGGAGGATTGAATCCAATTATCGATTTATTATTGGATTTAATGGGCTATTGATCGGAATGGGGTTAACAGGCATTTTATCTCCTGCTGTTTCTGCAGTTTTGCATAATCTTTCCACTCTAGATGTCAGTCTGCGTAGTATGAGTGCTCTTCCCGTACTAAGAAAAAATTGAAAAAATTTTTGAGATGCGTTATATCTGAACCTTTCTCAGCGGCTATATAGTGAAAGGCTCAAGGCCTTTTGGGAATCTTGACAACAGAATACCAGCTCTGCGGGTACGTTCCTGCCAGAACGAGCGATGAAAAAGCGCCAGGATCATCTCTTTGAATTGGAGCGCAGATTTTGCCATGACTTCGGGTGGGGGATCATGATACACAGAATCGTTTGCCTGTACGTCAGACAGGTTGGCTGACCTTGGGTTGTAATCAGCAAGACCTTTGGAAAACCAGTGAACGGCCTCACGCCTGTCCGCAGAGTTCCCTTGGTGCCGGGGCGCATGCTGCAAATACGGCACAAGTACATTTTTACTTTTTCATTCAGATTGCCGCAATTATGGATTGACGGCAAATCCGTGCGGCGCAGAGTTACCTGCGCCGTATTACTTTGCCATCAATTTTTCAGGAGGAATGTTTTATGCTCCCATCTCAGATACACGACCGGCTGGAAGAAATTTTCCGGGTTTTCCTGCCGCTCCGTTCAAACGCTTCCTTGGCTATGATCGTGGCCCGGATGGAAACCTTGTCCTTAATGAAAAAGAAGCCTTTACCATCCGACGTATCTACAGTATGTTCCTGCAAGGCATGACGCCTCACGGCATTGCCGTTCGGCTTACCGCTGACGGTATCAAATCCCCAGGTGGCAAGGATAAATGGAATGCCGGAGCAGTTCGGAGTATCCTTACAAACGAAAAGTATAAGGGTGATGCACTCCTTCAGAAAAGCTATACGGTTGATTTCCTCACCAAAAAGAAAAAGGTCAACGAGGGCGAGATTCCACAGTATTATGTGGAAGGCAACCATGAAGCTATCATTTCCCCAGAGGTTTTTGAGATGGTCCAACAGGAATTGGAGCGACGCAACAAACGTGGTCGGCGGAGCGGTGTCCACCTTTTCTCCGGCAAAATTCGCTGCGGTGAGTGTGGTAGCTGGTACGGCTCCAAGACCTGGCACTCCACGGACAAGTATAAAAAGACAATCTGGCAATGCAACCACAAATTTGACGGTGACCACAAATGTACCACACCGCATCTCACGGATGAAGCTATCCAACGCTACTTCATTTCAGCGGTTAATCAGCTTCTGATTCAAAAGGACGCCATCATTGCATCCTTGACTGGGGGCTTGACCCTTGCCTTTGACCTCACGCCTCTGCAAACCCAAGAAGCTGCACTGATTGAGGAAGTACAAATGCTTGCCGATGCAATGGAAAAGTGCATCTACGAAAATGCTCATGTGGCCCTTGACCAGGTTGAATACCAAAATCAATACGATAATCTGACTAACCGATATGAGGATGCGAAAAGCAAACTGGATGCCATCTCTGAACAGATTGCCGATAAAAAGGCACGGAAAGCTATTATTGAGGAGCTCCTTAAAGTCCTACAGGAACAAGACGGACTGATCACCGAGTTTCAGCCAAATCTATGGTGTGGGTTGGTGGATTTCATGACCGTTTATTCAACTGATGATATTCGGGTTATCTTCAAAAATGGGCAGGAAATAAAGGCATAAGCACATATGCAAAACACCTCGCAGCGAGGGGATATTCTCCAACTGCGAGGTGTTTATCTATTTCAAATGGGTTTTACGGTTCTAGCATATATAGTATTCCAAATATCTCTTACAGTATTTCCAGAACAAATCAGAGAGTACATTTTCGTTATATGAGCCGAGATTGTAGCTTTCTTGAAATAAGTCTTCCAGAATGTTATAAAACTGCAATATTGGATTGTAGTGAAAGGAAATGTGATCTTCCTTCTTTGAGTGATCAATAATTTTTCGACTTATCTCAAATTCATATTCCCAATTCGTGTACAGATAACAAATCAAATCAATAAAGGCTAAGCGCTCATTAGGGCAATACTCAAATCTAAATCTTTCCATATTGCGAATTTCATCTATCAAAGCGTTCCGGATATTTATGCTGTTTAAAAAGCCAAATCTCATCTGTAGGGCATATAATATATATACCGAATCCATATATTGATTTATAACTATATCATTCGGTGGGTTCATTACAATTACTTCATTATCTTTTTCGGGCGATGCATAAACTTTCCTTCCTCCCCCTGTATAGTCTCTCAAATATGCGTCTAATAAGGCGTTATCAGAAATATCAATGACGAAACTGAGAAGATGGATTTTACCATTATTGTGAAAGAGTGGTCCACTGTTTATTCTATCTTGAATAGAATATCGCATGCTTTCCCGTTTATTTTTTGCTGACACATACAAAATATAGTCCATATAGTCCTGCAAGCCCCCAATACGACAAATATGCAATTCATTGTCAGTGAATCTGTTGTATTTTAGCAAACAAGTGGCTAATGATTTTGAGTAACTTAATAAACTTCTACCTGAGGCTCCATTAACTTCTTCTCGAATTTTTACAGCAATATATTTGTCAATTTGACTCTTATCAATCATAGGGAATTCAAACGATTCGACATTATATGTCCTTAATTTGGGATCAACTCCCGACACATCTTCAATTCTAAAAATCATAAATTACCTCTAGCCATCACTAAGTACACTTGTATATGCTTCTTATATTATACCGCATATATTAGTACGATTAATTAACGAATAAAAACAAGCCGGGATGCTCCGGTCTGTCAACATACCCCAAGAGCAGATTTTACACCGCAAGAACGTACATTTTAATTTTCTCTATCTTTTGTATCCATTGTGGTATGATTATTTCGTACAGGACACCATCGTAGGGTTCGATCATCTCGGCAATCAGATTAACAATACACTTGGGAGTATAAAATTCGCCCTTTCCCTTGCCTTCTGCCAGCGCAAATTTGCTCAGAAAGTATTCGTAGATTCGGCCGATGATGTCGTTTTCTGCGTCACCTGTATTGATTTTGTCGATTTCGTCCAGCAGCGAGGCCAACTTTGCCGTGTCGATGTGGAGCCGTGAATAGTAGTTATCCGGCAAAGCGCCCTTCAAAGAAGGGTTGGCCTTTTCAATCGTATACAATGCAGTGTCAATTTTCAGAGCAATATCATCCTGCTTGGCGTTGTCCATAATGTAGCTCCACCGGCTGATC
The DNA here is from genome assembly GCA_944387515.1 of uncultured Clostridia bacterium. GTDB lineage: Bacteria > Bacillota > Clostridia > Oscillospirales > Ruminococcaceae > Faecivivens. The sequence continues at coordinate 2,948 of CALXFL010000015.1, read as the reverse complement.
TCCGGCAGAAAGAACACATTGTCTTTGGTATAGAAAGCGATATTATCCAGGAATTTTTCGCCGTATTTTTCCGCAATCAACTTGCGTTGAGCCTCAAATTTGTCACTTGCAAATTTTAAGAAGAAAAGGCTCAAAACGACGTGTTTATACTCTGCCGGTTCCACAGAACCGCGCAGTTTGTCTGCCGATTTCCACAGCGCTTCCTCCATAGAAACTTCTTTTTTGGGCTTTGCCGCACCTCTGGCCATTTTATTTTCCTCCGATTTTCGGGTATTTTTGGTGTTGTTTGAAAAGATCACTGCTGTCAAAGCTGTAAGAAACGATAATAAACTCTAATAAACTCTAACTACTCAGAGATTCTCATAGTTTCTGATAGAATGCCCCGCGTCCTGCCCCGCACAGCTGGATCATCTGGTCCTTGACAAGCTGGCGAAGCAGCCAGGATGCGTGGTTTGGTGTGCATCGGCACAATTCCACAACATCTTCTCGGGTAATGCGGTTGTACTGGTTCAAATGGGTCAGAATCAATTCACGCTCCTGCATGGTATCCCAGCCGCGCTGACGGGTATATCCTGCTTTATTATTGGTGATGGAGTATACCTTGGAACTGAGCATATACCGACGGGCACTGCCATTGCCGACACCTTCCACCATGCCCAGCTCAATCAGCCACTCCACAACAGAACGAGTATCCGAAATCGGTTGCTGGATTTTTGTGCTGAGAAGTTTTATGGTGGCGCGACGTTCTGTCTTTAGGACCGACAAAACAATCAAAGCATCCACCGGAATCGTTTTTTGCAGACGTTCTTCTTCAGAGATGATCATTTTGATATAGCTCTCGTCCAATTCCGCACTGTTGAGCCGCAGAATCACGGAAGTGTTGGTGGAAGCGGAATAGTCAGGAATCGCATGACCGCTACGAAGCATGACCGTATAGATTTTGTCGATCCCGCGGCCGGTTCGCTCTGCAAGGCCAATTCGTTTGGCGGCCTCTGCCAGAAGAACATTGCGCGGCGTTGGAGATACCGTTAAAATATTTTCGGGAGAGATACCTTCCAAAAAACCGCCGGGGCTTGAAATAGACAACGCCGCTTTCTGAAGCTGAACCTGTACAGCGCCAACCCGGAAGTAGTCTCTGTGAACCAATGCATTGACAAATCCTTCCCGAAAGGCTTCTTTCTCATAATTTGGAATCGGAACCCGGAACATACCAATTTGCAATTCTTGTTCCACAATGCGGGATTGGAATAAAAGCTCAACTTTTTCAAATGTTTGTAAAAGAGAAGCGTGCATTGCAGGAGGATTTGCCAGAACGTTTACGCCATCCAACACTTGAAACAGTACCTCATGGCTAGGGACATACTGCCGGATATAGGTCTCATATCCAATCATCAAAAGGCCCGTGATGGTTGGAAACCATTCTTTGTTCCGCTCACGTACAAAGCCAAGCGCTCGATCCAGTTCATTGTCTGACAGATCCAGCAACGTTGTATCTCCGTGATAGATGCGGATCATATTCCGCAGGCGCTCTCTTTCCAGAGGACTCAGGGCAACCTTCGCTGGGAGATCTTCGATTACCTGAGCAGAAGGGTCCAGCGCCTGAATGTAAGAAAGACGCTGGAGAATTTCATAGGGTTTCAATGCAACCGTCTCCGGCGTTCCGTCACGCTTGATTCTTCGGCGCAAATATTTTCCTTGAGAAGTCATCATAAGCTGCCGGGAAATAGGCACCTCGATGGCCAAAACCATACATCCGTCCCATTCTTCTATGTGCGTGTGCACAAACAAGGCAGGCACTGTGTTGTCCTGTATGCTGGACTCCATATATTGGCAATTTTTGTGCTGATTATCTACACCAGTAGGGGTTCCGTCATCTTCTATCCCTAAAAACAGCCACCCGCCGTCGGTATTGGCCATGCCAACCAAATCTTCATACAGCTTTTCCATGGCGTAGCATTTTCTGTCACTCTTGAATTCAATGGTTAGTGTTTCTTTGACAGGTCTATCCACAAAGGCACCTCCTGTGTCACTATCATAAAACTATAACTTAATCTCTAACTAATTATAATTGTATCAGAATTATGACTGTTTTGCAACTTGAAATTACAATCCTCCTTGCTTGAAGGACTAGAACAATTGAGACGAGAATACCTTAAAAATAATGTAGTTTTCTTAAAACTCAAATAAATTATAAATATTTCAATTAACTCTAATTCAAATATATGCCCAAAAGCGCACGCCACTCTATCAACTGGCGTGCGCTGCGTTATAAATCGTTATTATTACTTGTACACTTGTTGAAAAGCAGGTGTGTTTTTTGCTACTCATTTTTGGATGGATGGCCCTGTGCACCGCCTCCGGCAACCTGAATGAAAATAAATTCAGATTGATCGGGAGATTTTTTATGGCATATAAAAAAGCAAGAGCCGAAAAAGAATGGCTCAGATGGAAAGCAGCAGAGGATAAGATGTCATAGGAGCTGGGTGTAGATGAAGACACGATCCAGCAGCTCCATACATATGACTGGGCACAGTTTAAGAGTGAACGCAGGTTTTTGGAGCGGTAGGAAGAATAGCCTGCATACCTAGAGCGGACGGCTGTAAAGGATGTGGATTCGATCGTATGCTGGCGGCAGATGTACATGCCATAAATATGCACCTTCACTGGCTGAGAAAAAAATTGAAAAATATTTTTGGAATGCGTTATATCTGAACCTTTCTCAGCGGCTATATAGTGAAAGGTTCAAGGCCTTTCGGGAATCTTGACAACAGCATACCAGCTCTGCGGGTACATTCCCGCCAGGACGAGCGATGAAAAAGCGCCAGGATAATCCCTTTGGATTGGAGCGCAGATTTCGCCATGACTTCAGGTGGGGGATAATGATACACAGAATCGTTTGCCTGCACGTCAGACAGGTTGGCTGACCTTGGGTTGTAATCAGCAAGACC
>CALXFL010000014.1 GCA_944387515.1 uncultured Clostridia bacterium | reverse complement strand
AGGCAGCAGAGTCCATAGAGATAGTTATTCATGTTGGCGCTGTAAATGGTCAGCGGCCGCTCATCCTGAAAGATGTCCAGCGTGCGGATATAGTTGTACATCAGCCGGCTGGAGACCAGCACATCCAGCATATGGGCGCGGAACTCCCGGTTCCAGCGGCCGGCGGCCTTGGCCCGCTTCCGCTCCTCCATGTATCCACGGCTCACCAGGCACTGAAGCCTGGCCAGGCCCCGCCGGAGAGTACCGGTGTGCTCTGCCGGACGGGAAAAGGTCACACCCCGAGGCAGTGCTCGTGTCATGAGCCGGTCAGTATCAGTGGTGACCACATGGACATTGTAGAGCCGGGTCAGATATTCGATTTCCATTTCCAGAAAGCTTTCCTGCACCCCGCAGGGATAATGCTCCGTTACCAGCAGCAGGTTCTGTCTTTTTGCCATATATCTGCAACCTTCTTTATCCTTGTAAAATAAACCGGCCTGCCCACAAAAGACCTCTTTCCGGACACAACCTGCCTTTATCATACCATAAAATACCGGGATTTAAAAGCTGTTTTGGTCGATTTTTGGTGAATTTTTTATCGTTTCTCCACAGAATGACAAAGGCCATACACGCAGTTTCAGCGTGTATGGCCTTTCTGATTATTCCTGTCCGTTCCAGCAGTAGGTGCAGAGCTTGCAGGCGGGAATGCCCACCGACTGAATCATATCATCCAGCCGGTGATACCGCAGGCTGGTGAAGTTCAGCTGCTTGCCGATCCGGTTGAGCATCTCCTGATACCGCTCTGTCTCAGGATTGGTGTACTCTGTGAGGGGCAGATCGGTATTCCGGCCCTCCATCTCCGCAATCACCCGGCGGGTAATCAGGTCCATCTCCGAGGTAGAACGGGAGAAGTTCAGATATTTACATCCGTAGACCAGGGGCGGGCAGGCAGGACGGATATGAACCTCCTTGGCGCCGCTCTGGTAAAGAAATTCGGTGGTTTCCCGCAGCTGGGTACCCCGGACAATGGAGTCGTCAATGAGCACCAGCCGGCGGCCCTGAATCAGATCATGCACCGGAATCAGCTTCATCTTGGCAATCAGGTTGCGCTTGCTCTGGATGGTGGGCATGAAGGAACGGGGCCAGGTGGGGGTGTACTTGATAAAGGGGCGGGAGAAGGGAATGCCGGAGCGGTTGGCGTAGCCGATGGCATGGGGCGTACCGGAGTCCGGCACACCGGCTACGGTGTCTGCCTCCACGCTGTCCCGGGCGGCCAGCATGGCACCGCACTCATACCGCATCTTTTCAACGCTGACGCCCTCATAGGAGGAAGACGGATAGCCATAGTAGACCCACAGGAAGGTACAGATCTTCATATCGGTGCCGGGTGCAGCCAGGGTGCGAACCTCCTCAGGGGTAATAACCACGATTTCGCCGGGACCCAGCTCCTTATATTCGGTGTATCCCAGGTTCAAATAAGCAAAGGACTCAAAGGAGACACAGTAGGCGTCCTCCTTGTGGCCGATCACCACCGGCGTACGGCCCAGCCGGTCTCTGGCGGCAAAGATGCCCTTAGAGGTCATGATCAGAATGGTCATGGAACCATCAATCATCTGCTGAGCATAGCGGATGCCGTCAATCAGGTTATCCTGCTGATTGATGAGGGCTGCTACCAGTTCGGTGTGGTTCAGGTCACCGCCGCTCATCTCCAGGAAATGGGTGTTCCGGTTCTTGAAGATGTCCTCAGTCAGCTTTGCTGCGTTGTTGATGCGGCCCACCGTGGAAATCGCATAGGTTCCGTGGTGGGAGCGGACCAGCAGGGGCTGGGGCTCGTAGTCGGAAATACAGCCAATGCCCATCCAGCCTGCCATTTCGTGGACGTCTTTTTCAAACTTGGTCCGGAAAGGCGCATTTTCAATGTTGTGAATGGAACGGTCAAATCCCTTTTCCCCATACACGGCCATACCTGCCCGGCGGGTTCCCAGATGGGAGTGATAATCAGTTCCGAAAAACAGATCAAATACGCAATCCTCTTTGGATGCCACACCAAAAAAACCACCCATTTAACAATCAACCTCCATATTCCTTTTGCTGGTTCTTTCTGTTTCCTCCCAAAGCCGTCATTCCAGCATTTTGGCGTATTCCTTGGGAGACATATCGTATTCCCGCCGGAACTCTGTGGAAAGATAGGTGGGAGAACAATAGCCCATAATGTCTGAGATCTGTGCGATGGTGTACCGGCCTTCCCCAATCATGTCCTTGACCTTTTCCAGCCGCACCAGCCGGATATACTCCGAAATGCTCCGGCCCACCTTCTGCTTGAAGAGACTCGAAAGGTAGGAAGGACTCAGGTTCAGCTGTTTGGCCAGCCAGGGCAGGGTGATGGTGGAGGTGATGTTCTGGTGGATCACATCGATGCATTCGCTGATGTAGTTGTTGTCTACCGTCACCTTGAGGCGGGTAGGAACACGGGTCACCACCGAATCCGACCGGATATTCCGCACCACTGTGATGAGAAGTCTCGTGATCTCACAGATGATCATGTCATCGCTGTAAATGTTGCCGTCCCGCTCCTCCTGAATGATGGACTGGATGATCCGCTGGCAGGCCTCATCGGCATAAACCGTTCTGTCGGCGATCATGTCCGGATGTACAATATCTCCGTCAAAGGTAACTGTCAGGAAGGACAAAGGACTCTTTCCATCGGAACGCTGTACATGGAACTGATGGGGTGCAAAGAACATCATTTGTCCCTGCTTCATCTCGTAGGGCAGCCCATCCACCTCGCAGATCATGTTGCCCTTGTTCACATAGGTGAACTCCCAGAAGGGATGCTTTTCTCCCCGGAAATCAAACTGCCGGTTCTTCTCCTGGTACAGAACCGTATAGAGCGTCTTGACGTTGATATTCGGGATGAAACCCGCACCAGTCAGCACATTGGAGGTGGAGGTGATGATCTTGGGAGACCGGCTGTAAATGCGGTAGCTGAGATTGCAGTCATAGGGCAATACGCAGAACTGCACCAGCGGCCGGATAAAAACCGGTTTATCCATCAGAAACTTCTGAATCATGCTGTCGGGTGTCCGGACAAAAAGGAGTCCTACCCCGCTCACCGGCTCAATGACCACTTCCCGCTCAAAATGCCAGAGAGCGGAGCTGATCCGGACATCTTCGTCATAAAGCGTCTGGGTCCAGCTCTGATAGGGGGCCGTACTGGAAACGACCTCGCCAAATTGCTTGAAGCTCACCTGATTGATTTCCTTTAACAGCATAATCGACCCTCCCCGGCAAATCAACTGACATGCACATTGTACCTCTATTATATCCTATCCTATTTCAGCCGGTCTGTCAATGTGAAGGAGATGAAAAATTTGCAGGATTTTTAAAGGAGGTGTCGGAGGAAAGGGGAAGAGAAAGAGGCTTGACGGACTGCCGGAACAGCCTGCTGGTCACCACCGAAAGCAGCGGCGCCACCAGCAGACAGAGTCCCAGAAAGCCCAGCTGTCCGAGAGAAAGAGGGGTAGTTTCCATCAGGGCGGAGAGGGGCGGCCAGTAGACGGCGGCAAAGGCCACACTGGCAGAAAAGGCCACGGCGCCAAGCAGCTTCCAGTTGTTGAAAAAGGGAATTCCCAGCAGACTTTTCTCCTCGCTCTTGCACTCAAAAACATGGATCAGCTGGGTGAGCACCAGGGCCAGGAAGGCACCGGTGCGGGCAGTGGTCAGATCGGCAGTCTGGAGAAAATGGCTGAAGACGAAAAGGGTGGTGAGACCAATGAGCGCGCCCCGGAACAGAATCCGGGAGAGCAGGCCATCAGAAAAGACGCCATCCGAAGCACCCCGGGGCGGACGGCTCATCAGGTCCCGCTCCGGCGGTTCCAATCCCAGCGCAATGGCGGGCAGGCCATCCGTTACCAGATTTACCAGCAGAATATGAATGGGCAGCAGTACCACCGGCATTCCCATCAGGATGCCTAAGAACATGGTCAGCACCTCGCCAATGTTGCAGGACAGCAGGTAGCGGATAAACTTGCGAATATTCTGGTAGATGGCCCGGCCTTCCTCCACCGCCGCTTCCAGGGTGGCAAAATTGTCATCCAGCAGCACCAGATCAGAGGCTTCCCGGGTCACATCGGTGCCGGAAATGCCCATGGCCACACCGATGTCCGCCTCCCGCACCGCCGGCGCATCGTTGACACCGTCTCCGGTCATGGCCGTGATATGGCCCCGCTGCCGCAGCGCCCGGACAATTTGCAGCTTGTGCCTGGGACTGACCCGGGCATATACGGTGGTATGCTCCACCGCTTCGGATAAGGCGCTCTCATCCATGGTGTCCAGCTGCGCCCCAGTGAGCACGCCGTCTCCCTCCCGGTAGATGCCGGTTTTGGCTGCAATTGCCCGGGCGGTCAGAGGATGGTCGCCGGTAATCATGACAATGCGGATGCCCGCACGGCGGCAGGCCCGCACGGCCTCCCGGACCTGAGGCCGAGGCGGATCCATCATGCCCGCCATGCCTACCAGACAAAGACCCTGTTCGCTTTCCTCCCCCAGCTTCTCTCCGGCACCAAAGGGACGGCAGGCCGCTGCCAATACCCGCAGGCCCTCCGCCGCCATCTCCTCTGCCGCTGCCAGAATCTGTTTCTTCTCAGCTGCACCCAGCGGAATCCGTCCGCCGGGCGTCTGGACAAAGGAGCAGCAGGAGAGCAGCACATCGCAGGCCCCCTTGCAGAGCAAAATCCGGTTTCCGGTGCTGTCCTCACAGACCACCGACATCCGCTTACGGGTGCTGTCAAAGGGCAGCTCCCCCACCCTGCGGAAACGGGTCATCCGGGAAGGCAGCATCCCTGCCCGCCCTGCCAGCTGGCAGAGAGCCGTTTCGGTAGGCTCGCCCACCAGGCCGCCGGAGACCTCGGTCACGTCCCCGCAGAGAGAAAAGACAGTAAGCGCCATCCGGCCGGCTTCCGAACGGGTGGGATCCACCCGGTGACTGCCCTGAGAAAAGGGCTGATCCCCATCTGAAACGGTCATCTTTTCAAAGGGAATCCAGAACTGGGTGGCCGTCATCTGATTCTGGGTGAGGGTGCCGGTCTTGTCGGAGCAGATGACATCGGCACAGCCCAGCGTTTCCACCGCAGCCAGCCGCCGCACCAGAGCCCGCCGCTTCACCATCCGGCGCACCGCCAGTGCCAGGGAAACGGTGACAATGGCGGGCAGTCCCTCCGGCACCGCCGCCACGGCCAGACTGATGCCGGTCATCAGCATGGTAAAGAGCGGCTCTCCCCGAAGAGCACCGGCGCCCGCCACAATGGCGCAGATAATGAGACAGCCCAGCGCAATCAACTTGCCCAGCTGATCCAGCCGCTTCTGAAGGGGCGTATCCTCCCGGGGAATGTCCTGAATCATGCCGGCAATCCGGCCCATCTGGGTCTCCATGCCGATGGCTGTGACCCGGAAAAAGCCTCTGCCCGCTACCACCGTCGTTCCCATCCAGATCCGGTGGATGTCGGGAATTTCATCGGGCGGCGGACAGGCTCCTGAGGCGGGATCCTGAGAGAAGGCCTCCTTGGGTACCGCCACCGACTCGCCGGTGAGCATGGACTCGTCTGCACCCAATGAAGCACTTTCCAGCAAAACACCGTCAGCCGGCACCCGGTCGCCTGCTTCCAGCGCCACCAGGTCCCCTGGCACCAGCTCCTCTGCCGGCTGTGCCGTCAGCGTGCCATCCCGCCAGACCCGGGCCTTGGGTGCCGCCATCTGGCGCAGCGCTTCCAGTGTCCGCTCGGTGCGGTATTCCTGCAAAAATCCCAGCAATCCGTTGAGCAGGATAATGACGGCAATGGTCAGGGCCTCCGCATATTCACCGGTGAGTACACTCACCACCGTTCCGCCCAATAGCACCAGGGTCAGAAAGTCCTTGAACTGACAGAGAAAAATCTGAAAGGGGCGCACCCGTTCCCCGCCCGTCAGCTGGTTCTTGCCCACTGTTTTCCGGCGGCGGGCCGCCTCTGCGCTGGTCAGCCCCTGGGGGAGCTGAGACTGCTGTTCCTCCCGCTCTTCCTCCTGCAAATAATCCCACAGTTTCACCCTGCTGTCTCCCCTTTACATCAAGATCGTTTTATACTTTATGTGGGAGCGGGAGACAGCAGAACCAAAACGCCCAAAACCGGGACAAAACGGGGATGTTCACAACTTGTTTCCTTGACCCTTTCGTCAAATTTTGGTATAATAAACTATATATGCCCTGATCGTTCCCGGCAAAAATTCTCTGGAAAGGATATGACCATGAAGTTTTCCGTTTTAATGTCGGTCTACCATAAGGAAAACCCCGACTTTCTCCGTCTCAGCCTGGAAAGTGTCTGGAATCAGACCCTCCGGCCTGACCAGATTGTGCTGGTCAAGGACGGTCCCCTCACCCCCCAGCTGGAGGCGGAGATTGAAGCCTTCTCCCAGGTCTGCCCGGTGCTGAAGCTGCTGCCTCTGCCGGAAAATGTGGGACTGGGAAAAGCGCTCAATGCAGGCCTGGAAGCCTGTGACTATTCGCTGGTTGCCCGGATGGACACCGATGACATTGCCCTGCCCCACCGGTTCGCCAGCCAGGTGGCAGCCTTTGCCGAAGACCCCGAGCTGGATATCTGCGGCAGCCATGCGCTGGAATTTGAGGGAACGCCCGACCATGTAACCGCCCACAAGCGGGTGCCCATCACCGACCAGGAGATCCGGCGCTATGCCCGCCGGCGCAATCCCTTCAACCATCCCACCGTCATGTACCGGAAACAGGCTGTACTGGCTGCCGGAAGTTACCAGCACGCTCTCTGGTTTGAAGACTACTATCTCTGGGCCAGAATGCTGGCCAATGGATGCCGGGCCTGCAACATCGATGACGACCTGCTCTATTTCCGGGCCGGTAGCGATATGTTCCGGCGGCGGGGCGGCCTCCGCTATGTGAAAAGCGCTGTCTCGGTGAAATGGAAGATCTATCGGATGGGGGTATCCGGTCTGGGCGACTTTCTCTACTCCGCCGCTGCCCACAGCGTGGTAGCGCTGATGCCCAACCGGCTCAGAAGCGCCGTTTATGCCCGCTTTTTGCGGAAATAATACCCATCTGACAGAAAGGGGTTTTGTTATGAGCAAAGAACAGCTGCGAAAGCTGACAGGTCTGCTCTCTTTTGTCAACCGGCTGATTCCCAAAAGCCGGAAAAAAATCGTTTTTTACAGCAATATGGGATTCCGGGATAATGTGAAGGCCGTCTACGACTACCTGATTACCTGCCCCGGCAGCCACTACAAAATCATCTGTGCCGTCAATGACTGGCAGGAATTTGCCGCAAAGCCCCACCCGAAAGGGGTGCGGTTTGTCAGCCCGCTCCGGGGTGTCTGGCACTTCTTCACCTCCCGGTACTTCTTTTACTCCTTTGGCAAGTATCCGGTGAAACCGGCCCCCAATCAGATGGTGGTCAATCTCTGGCACGGCTCACCCTTAAAGAAAATCGGCAACTATCTGGACGACCAGGATCAGAACTTCTTCACCATCCTCCTGGCGGCTTCAGATTTTTTTGTCCCCATTATGCAGAAGGCCTTCAACTGCCGCCCTGAACAGGTGGTGGTCTGCGGACATCCCCGCAATGACGCCCTGTTTCAGCCGGGAGATCCTCTGAGTCAACTGGGACTGGCGGGAAGTTGGAAGCGGCTGATTCTCTGGCTGCCCACCTTCCGGCAGTCGGCCTTTCTGGGCAACCAGGACGCCTCAGTCAGCGGCACTGGTCTGCCCATCCTCCAGAGCCGGGAGGAGATGGAGCGGATCAACGAGGTTCTCGCCGCATCCGACACCCTGCTCATCGCCAAGATTCATCCGGCCCAGGATCTGGAACAGATCGACACCCGGGGCTTTTCCCACATCCGGATTCTCACCAATGACCAGATGCAGAAGGCAGAGTGCAACCTCTATCAGCTGCTGGCTTCTGCAGACGGCCTGATTACCGACTATTCTTCGGTTTACTTTGACTACCTGCTGCTGAACCGGCCCATTGGCTTCACAGTAGACGACATCGAGGAATACACCCAGAACCGCGGCTTTGTGGTGGACGACCCCCGCCCGCTGATGCCCGGACGCTTCATCCATACGCCGGAGGAATTCTCCCTCTTTGTAGGGGACGTCATCGCTGGCAGCGACAGCTATGAAGCCCAGCGGAAAAAGGTGGGCGAACTGGCCAACCGGTACCACGACGGCATGGACTGCAAGCGGGTGCTGGAGCTGGCTGGAATTCTGTAAATTTCTCCAAAAGAGAACCTTTTCCCCGACAACGGCGGCGCCGGGGAAAAGGAAATATCAGCCGCCGGAAGATGGAGTCTGTTATGCGTAAAGTCATCACATATGGTACCTTTGACCTGCTCCACTACGGTCACATCAATCTGCTGCGCCGGGCCAAGGAGCAGGGAGACTATCTCATCGTGGCCCTTTCCACCGATGAATTCAACCGGGGCAAGGGAAAGGAATGCTATTTCTCCTATGAGGAGCGGAAAGCCCTGCTGGAATCCATCCGGTATGTGGATCTGGTTATTCCCGAGACCTGCTGGGAGCAGAAAACGGAGGACGTAAAGGAGTTCCGGGTGGACGTCTTTGTCATGGGCGACGACTGGGCCGGAAAGTTTGATTTCCTCAAGGAGCAGTGTGAGGTCATCTACCTGCCCCGGACGCCGGAAATCTCCACCACCAAAATCAAGAAGGATCTCTTCGCTCAGGACAAGACCGCGACGGAAAAATCCGGGGAGTCTCACCCATGAGCCGGATCAAGGTGCTCATTGGCGTGATTGGAAAGGGAAAAGGCGGTGTACCCACCTATGCGGTGCACCTTTTTTCCCATCTGGACCGGGAAAAGTTTGATGTGACCTTTCTCTCCAACCAGCCCCACCCCTTTTATGAGCAGGACATCCTCAAGCTGGGTGGAAAAATCGCCGTGGTGCCCTCCCGAAACCGGCACCCGCTGGCCCATCGCGCCGCCATCCGCAAGCTGATGCGGGAAAACCAGTTCCAGGTCTGCCACATCAACCTCTCCTCCGCCAGCAACACGGTTCCCCTGGAGGAGGCCGTCAAGGCGGGCATCCCGGTGGTCATCGCCCACAGCCATAACGCCAGTGCAGAGGGCGGAACCCTGATCCAGCTGCTCCATCGCCGGGGCTGCCGGATCCTGCACCGCCTTCCCATCACCCGGCTGGCCTGCTCCGGTGCAGCAGGCCGCTTCATGTTTGGGGACCGTCCCTTTGACTTTGTCCCCAACGCCATCGACCTTGACCGCTTCTCCTTCCGGGAAGAAGCCCGTCAGGCCATGCGGGACCGTCTGGGTCTGGGAGACGCCTTTGTGGTGGGACATGTGGGACGGCTGGTACCGGTGAAAAACCAGAGCTTTCTGCTGGATGTTTTTGCCGCTCTCAAAGCCCTGCACCCCAATTCCCGTCTGCTTCTCTGCGGCGACGGCCCGGACGAGGCCGCTCTCCGGCAGAAAGCCAAGACTCTGGGAATTGAAGAGGAAACCATCTTCCTGGGGAATGTGTCCGACCCTGAAAACGCCTTCTGTGCCATGGACGCCATGATGTTCCCCTCCATCTGTGAGGGCTTCGGCATGGTGGTGGTAGAGGCCGTGGGAACTGGCCTCCCCTGCCTGGTATCTGACCGGCTTCCGCCGGAGGTGGAGGTCAACTCTCTGGTGCAGTTCTTCTCCCTGGAAGAGCAGCCCCAGCAGCTGGCCCAAAAGCTGCTGGCACTGAAAGGCACCAAGCGCTTCTCCCGCCGGGAGGAACTTGCACAGGCGGGCTATGACACCGACCAGCAGACCAGAATCATGGAAGCCCGCTATCTGGGCAGATCTGACGCCCAAATCACCGGAAAGGAGCAACTGCCCTGATGAAAGTAAAGGAATTTTTTGGAAAGGCTTTGGAGACGCTGCTGAGCCATGATCTGTTTCGGATTGTCGTACTTGTCATGGTTGTGGTACGCACCAGCGCCTTCCTCAGCCCCGTCATCGGCCCCTTTGTCAAGTTTACCATTGTCTGGGCGGTGCTGATCCTCATTCGGGATCTGTTCACCCAGCGGCTGTTCCTGGTAAACCGCTACCGGCTGATCCTCTACCTGTTCCTCATCAGCTACGGCATCACAGCGCTCCTGAACCGGGATGAAAATTTCGCCCGCAACATTGCCATGCTGGGTTACATCATGGTCAATATGCTGGTGCTTTATGCCTATGAACCCAAGCGTTCCGTAGGCCAGGTAAAGAAAGAGCTGCTGCGGTTCAGCCACGTCTTTCTCATTACCACCTTCATCTGCCAGTTCATCAGCCTGGTCACCTTTGTGCTGAACATCAACTTTGCCTATATGGTGGGAGAAGATGTCTATTACTACGGCATTTACGATGGCCGGCTGTGGGGCGTGCTTTCCAATCCCAACGCCGCCAGCTTCTGTGCGGTGATCTCCTTCATGCTCACCACCCTCTGCCTGCTGATCCAGAAGGGCAACATTCCCCGGCGCTGGCAGATCTTTTACTGGGTGAGCGGCATCACCGAGCTGCTGGTCTTCTTCCTCTGCAACTCCCGTACCAGCCTCATTGTCACCTGTGCTTTCATCATCCTGTTCTTCCTGCTCATGACCATTCCTGCGCTCTACCAGCTGCGGGAGGACAAGAAGGCCTGGAAGATCAAGCTGCGGAACCTGATTATTAGCTGCATTCTGGCCCCGCTGGCCCTGCTGGGTGCCCATGAATACGCCATTGACCTGCTCCCCAATCTGGTGATTCAGAATACTGCCATTTCTGAGCAGGTCACCGAAAGTCTTGAGAGCTACACCAACTCCTCTGCCGCTGTCACCGCCATTGAAAACAGCGATGTGCTGGAACGGGAAAACTTCGGCTCCGCCTTCGGCGGCCGGTATTACCTGTGGCAGGCCGGTGCTGAAATTGTGAAAAACTCGCCGCTCTTTGGCGTAGGCAACGACAATGTGCCCACCTTCGCCTACCGTTACGCTGCGCGGTACTACACCGCTTTTGCCACCAATGTCTACCTGCCCGGTGTGGCAGGCGGCTTGCACAATCTCTTTATTCAGATTGCAGCGGCATCCGGTCTGGTGGGACTGGCGCTGTTCTGCCTGCTGGCAGTCATGGTGCTGGTACGGTCCATCCGGTACTATATCTGGATGGTGAAGCAGAACCAACTGAACCGGGTGGCCGTCACCTGCTTCTGTATTGTGGCCGTCATCCTCATGCGTACCATGACCGATACCGGTATCGTGTACGGCCTTTACTACCTGGGCGTGGTCTTCTGGACCATCCTCAGCGGCCTGATGTATTTCATGGATCATGACTATACCGAGGGAAGAAAGCCTGTGGGCGCCTGGATTGAAGAGCGGCTGTTCCATCCTCACCAGCAAAAAGCCGCCCCCTGGACACAAGCACCCTCCAAGACAGGCGGAATGAAAAAGCTGTCCCTTTTCAAAGCGGGCAGCCAGTCCTAAGGAGGAAGCTGCATGGATAAAGAAACACTGCTGCGGATTCAACAGACCGCAGAGGAAACCCTGATGGTCATTGATGAGATGGCCAAAAAGGCCGGCGTCTTCTACTATCTCTTCTATGGAAGTGCCCTGGGTGCCGTCCGGCACCAGGGCTTTATTCCCTGGGACGACGATGCCGACATCATCATGTTCCGGGCGGATTACGAAAAGCTCCGGGCTTACTGGCTGGCCAACCCGGTTCCGGGTTACTTTTTCCAGGATACCCAGACCGACCCCGGCTACAACATCAAGATCACCAAGATCCGCAAGGACAACACTGCCTTTGTGGAGCCCTATGTCAAGGACCGGAAGATGCACCACGGCCTCTATGTGGACATCTTTGTGCTGGACGACTATGTCAAAAACAAGTTCCTCCGCCGGGTGGGTGAATACATCACGATGTTTGACTACAACGCCACCCGCAGCTACCGCCCTGCCTCCGGCAGCGGCCGGTGGATCTACCCGGTGACCAATCTCCTGTTCCGAGGCGGCGGAATCTACCGGTTCTGGTACCGGCACATCTTCCCCAAGCTGAAAAAGGACGACACCATGTGCAGCGATATTGCGTCCTTCACCAATTCCCACCGCTATGACTTCAAGAGAGAGTGGTTCGGAACGCCCAAATACGTTCCCTTTGACCAGTACCAGCTGCCCATCCCTCAGGACGCAGCTGCAACCCTCACCGTCTGTTATGGCGACTTTATGACGCCTCCCCCGCCGGATCGCCGGGAAAGCAATCACTATCTCCACAAACTTTCCTTTACCGAAGGCTACCAGCCGGATCAGCCCTAAATTCCCGGAAAAGGAGGCCTTCTTTTGTCCAAATCCATTGCAACCAATTCCATTTATAACTTTCTGCTGAAGGTGTTCCGGCTCATTGTGCCGGTACTGGTCGGCCCCTATATCCAGCGGCTGTTTGACATCCAGCTCTATGGCGTCTTCAATGACGCCACCACCTGGGTGGACTTTGCGCTGGTTTTCGGCGTTTTTGGCATCTATACCTACGGCGTCAGGGAAGTCGCCGGCATCCGGGACAGCAAGGCCCGCTGCCGCCAGCTCTATTCCAGCCTGTTTGTCATCGGCCTTTGCACCAACGGCATTGTCTTTCTGGCCTACTGCGGGACGGTACTCTGGTCCATTGACTCCATGAGCCGGATCATCTACCTGGTGCTGGGCTGCAAGATATTTGCCAACATCTTCATGGTGGAATGGCTCAACGAGGCCATTGAAAACTACCGGTTCATTACCATTAAAACGGTCGTGGTGCGGCTCCTTTATGTCATCGGCATCTTTACCCTGATCCGGGAGCCGGATGATGTGGTGCGGTACTGCCTGCTCATCATCGCCACCGACCTGCTGAACAACCTCATCAGCTTTGTCTATGTCACCCGCAAAATTCCCCTTCAGCTTTCCCATCTGGAGGTGAAGCGGCACTTCTTCCCTCTGCTGAGCATCCTCATCATTTCCAACGTGAACCTGCTGTACACCCAGCTGGACCGGATGATGCTGGGACAGGTGGACAAGGTGGCCATCACCATCTACAAGACCCCCATGGACATCACCTACATGATCGGAAACCTGCTGGCTTCCATCGTACTGGTGGCAGTGCCCCGGCTGGCCTATTACAGCGCCGGCAACCAGCAGGACAGCTTTCTCTCCCTGCTGACCAAGAGCTACCGCTCCTTCATGCTGGTGGTGTTTCCCGCCTGTATCGGCATTGCCTGCCTGGCGCCGGAAATCATGTGGATCTATGGCGGCGGCAAATACGATGAATCCATCCCGGTTCTGGTGGTGTTTGCCATCCGCACCATGGAAAGTGCCGTCTATACCATCTGCGCCAACGAGGTGCTGTATGTGCTCCATCAGGAAAAATTCCTGGTACGGGTGCTGCTGATCTGCGGCCTGCTCAATGCCGCCCTCAACGGCATCTTCTTTGCTGCCGGCATCTTTACCCCGCTGACTGCCATTCTGACCACCTTCTTCTCGGAAGTCGTCCTGATGGCCATTATCTTCTGGTTCATCCAGGTGCGGCTGAAACTGCCCCTGCGCTTCTTTGACCATACCACGGTCAAATACATCGGTCTCTCCCTGATCTTCCTGCCGGTGACCCTGGGCGTCCGTGCGCTGGGACTGGGCGACATTCTCACCTCGGTGATTTCGGTGCCCCTCTGTGCCGGCAGCTATTTCCTGGCACTGCTGCTCCTGAAAGACGAAACCATGCTGTTCCTGACCGGCAAGGTACTGGCCCGGATCCCGGGCGGCAGCCGGTTTCTGAAACACTGACAGAAAGGAGGCGCCGCCTTGCTTTTCAAACGTGCCTATCTGGAAATTGGCAACATCTGCAATCTCCGCTGCGCCTTCTGCAGCCCGGCGGTGCGGCTACCCCGGCAGATGACCCTTTCCCAGTTTGAAACAGCTGCCCGCCAGCTGCGTCCCTTTACCGACTACCTCTACCTGCATGTCAAGGGAGAGCCCCTCTGCCACCCCCAGCTGAAGGAGATTCTGGAATGCTGCCGCCAGCTGGGCTTTCAGGTGAACATCACCACCAACGCCACCCTGCTGGGCCAGAAAGGGGACTTGCTGTTAAACAGTCCCGCTGTGCGGCAGCTGAACCTCTCCCTTCACAGCTTCTCCGCCCATCAGGGAATCAACCAGGTAGAATACCTGGACACAGCCCTGGACTTCGCCAGAAAAGCCAGCCTCGAGCATGGAAAATACCTGGTGCTCCGGTTCTGGAATCTGGATGAACAGCGGGAGGCTGCCCGGGGAACCCGGCAGATCCTGGAACGGATTTCTGCCGCCTTTCCCGGACACGATGATCTGGCGGCACAGATGGCCACCCACCGCAGCGTAGCAGTGGAAAAAGGCATCTTTGTCAGCTTTGAGGAGGAGTTTGTCTGGCCCTCTCTTGGGGCCCCCTTTGTGGGCACCGAAGGCTTCTGCCACGGACTCCGGCAGATGATCGGCGTGCTGGCGGATGGAACTGTTGTACCCTGCTGTCTGGATGCTGATGGAGAAGCCCCGTTGGGCAACCTCTTTAAAGAACCTCTGGCAGACATTCTAGCCCGGCCTCCCTTTACCGAAGCCAGAGCGGACCTCTACAACCGGAAGCTGCGGCTTCCCCTCTGTCAGCACTGCAGCTACCGCAGCCGGTTTGACCGGCCTGCCCGGCTGTCTGCCAACACCCCCTGATATTTATTAAAGAAGGTATGCGTTATGGGAAAAATTCCTACCCTGGAAGAAGCAAGAGCTCTGCTGGCTCAGTACAACACCCAGCCCTTTCATCTGAAACATGGCGAGATTGTCTCGGGTGTGATGGGCTATTTTGCCCGGGAGTTTGATCCGGACCGGGAGGAATTCTGGCGAGTCGTGGGGATGCTCCACGACCTGGATTTTGAACAGTGGCCGGAAGAACACTGCATCAAAGCTCGGGAGCTTATGACGGAGCTGGATTTTGACGAAGCACTGATTCATGCTGTCATGAGTCACGGCTGGGGCCTGACAGTGGACGTCGAACCAGACACCCAAATGGAAAAGATCCTGTATGCGGTAGACGAAATGACCGGTCTGATCGGTGCCTGTGCGCTGATGCGGCCCTCCAAAAGCGTCATGGACATGGAGCCCAAATCGGTGAAAAAGAAGTACAAGACCCCCGCCTTTGCCGCCGGTTGTTGCCGCCCGGTAATGGAAAAGGGCGCTGCCATGCTGGGATGGGACATCGACACCCTGATTGCCCGGACACTGGAAGCCATGAAAACCCTGGAAGGGATGTAAAAAAGGAGGATGCAGCTGCATCCTCCTTTTTTTGCAGAACAAAACAAAAGCCGGCCTCTTCCCAAGGGAAAGGACCGGTCTTTTCATACGGAATCAGAGACTGGAATTACTCAGCAAAAGCGGACTCAACCAGCTTCACCAGAGCTTCTACAGCAGCCTGCTCATCAGCACCATCAGCGATGATCCGGATGGTAGTACCGCCTACAATGCCCAGAGAAAGGACACCCAGCAGACTCTTGGCGTTGACTCTGCGCTCTTCCTTTTCAACCCAGACAGAAGACTTGAATTCGTTTGCCTTCTGAATGAAGAAGGTAGCGGGACGAGCATGGAGGCCAACCTGGTTTTTGACTTCGACTTCTTTTAAGTACATACAAAACTCTCCTATACACACAAAATTGACTGACGACTCGGTTTCGTTCCACCTTTCATCGATACCCTTATTATACTCAGTTACGAAAAAAAGGTCAATGTAAAAACTGACGAAAAGCGGAAATATCCGTTATTTTCGTGTAACAAGCAGAATAGTCGATAATAGTTTTTCACATGATTGTGCAGAGTAACCAGTTTTATCTCACAAGATTTTCCACATTCCCATGTGGGAAATCGCAGGATTTTGGCTATTTCAACAAATCAGGCCGTTTTCTCCGGGTCCGTTCCAGGGACTGCTCCTGCCGCCAGCTCTCAATTTTGGCATGATGCCCAGAAAGCAGCACCGGCGGCACCTCCTGTCCTTCCCATACCTCAGGGCGGGTATACTGGGGATATTCCAGCAATCCATTCATATGGCTCTCATTCTCAAAGCACTCGCTGGCAGGCAGTACCCCGTCACAAAGCCGGGCTACTGCATCCACGACCACCAGCGCCGCCAGCTCTCCACCCGTGAGAACATAGTCCCCGATGGAAACCTCCTCGTCCACAATCTGCTCCAGAATCCGCTCATCCACACCTTCGTAATGGCCGCAGAGCAGCATCAGATGGGGATATTCCCGGAGGGAGAGGGCCTTCTGCTGGGAAAACACCTTTCCCTGAGGAGACAGATAGATGACATGAGGAAGGGACTGGCTCTGCCGTACAATATCCAGATAACAGCGGTAAATGGGCTCCGGCTGCATGACCATGCCTTTTCCGCCGCCATAGGGAGAGTCGTCCACCCGGTGGTGCTTGGGATCGGGGGAATAGTCCCGGATGTTGTGACAGTAGAGCGCCACCTTTCCCGCCTTTCTGGCCCGTCCGATGATGCTGGTGTTAAGCACCGTGTCACACATCTCGGGAAAAAGGGTGGCGATGTCAATTCTAATCATCAAAAAGTCCCTCCAGCGGGCGAATGGTCATCACGCCGCCCTCAATGTCAGTGGAAATGACCACCTGAGGAATGGCGGGCAGATAACGGGTCTTGCCATCGGCAAACCGGACGTGATAGACGTCATTGGCGCCGGTCTGGGAAACATCGGTGAGAGTTCCATAAACCAGAGAGGGGTCATCGGCGTCCACCACCTGCAGGCCGATCAGATCCGCGATAAAATAGGTATTGGGCGGCAATTCCACCTGATCCCGGTGGATGTACAGCACCTTGCCCACCTGTTTCTGTGCCTGCTCGGGTGTATCAATCCCGGCAAGCTTTACAATGACAATATTCTTATGGGGACGGGCAGACTCCACCTTCCGCCATTGACCATCCAGATACAGCTCGTCAAACTCAGTGAGCACATCAGGCGTGTCGCACCAGGGCTGCACCCGCATCTCTCCCCGCAGGGCATGAATGGCCACAATGCCCCCGATTTCCAGAAAATCCTTGTTCATGAGCGCCTCCTCAACAAATATATGCTTATTGTACCATTCCCCGACCGGGGCGTCAATCCTTTCCTTCCCGGCCGCAGATGCTCCGGTAGTCGCAGAAGGTACAGGGAAGCCGGTTGTCACTGGCCTGGGGTTCCGGTGCAATCCGGCCACAGATCAGCTCCTGCACCATCCGGGCAATCAGTTCTCCCGCCTGATCCCGCAGCTGGCCAAACTCCTCCAGGGAAACCTGGTAGCTTCCCTTAATCTCTCCTTTTTTCAGCTCCTTCACCGGCAGGAACTGGCCGCCCAGATCCCGCTCCATGGCCCGCAGCACCCGTTGGTCACTGAGCACCAGCCCGTTCATCCGGTACCGGTTGCCCGATGGACTTTCGTACCGGTCCAGATTGGGCGTCTG
>CALXFL010000013.1 GCA_944387515.1 uncultured Clostridia bacterium | reverse complement strand
GTCAAGACCCGGGTGGCTATGGGCGTTGTGGGCATCATCTTTGAAAGCCGTCCCAATGTAACCGTGGATGGCGCTGCTCTCTGCCTTAAATCCGGAAATGCCTGTATTCTTCGGGGTGGCAAGGAGGCCATTCACTCCAATATGGCTCTGGCTGAGGTGATGCGTGCCGCCATCTCGGACTGCGGTCTGCCGGCAGATATTGTGCTGCTGGTGGAGGACACCAGCCGAGAGACGGCTTCCGGTATGATGAAGCTCAGCGGCTATCTGGATGTACTGATTCCCCGGGGAGGAGCCGGTCTGATTCAGGCCGTGGTGCAGCAGGCGACCGTTCCGGTCATTGAAACCGGTACCGGAAACTGCCACATCTATCTGGAAAAGACCGCAGACTTTGATATGGCGCTGAATATTGTGGACAATGCCAAGACCAGCCGGATCTCGGTCTGCAACGCCGCGGAATCTCTGGTGATCGACCGGGCCATTGCTGCCGATCTGTTGCCCCTCATCAAGGAGCGGTTGGACCGACATGGGGTGGTGTGGTATGGTTGCCCTGAGACCTGCGAAATTCTGCCTGGGATTCAGCCGGCTGGTCCGGAAGAATTTGGACGGGAATTTCTCGACTATGCCATTTCCTGTAAGGTAGTGGAGGATGTTTCCGAGGCTATTGCTCACATCAACCAGTATAGCACTGGCCACAGTGAGGCCATTGTGACCCAGAGCCTGGATGCTTCCCAGCAGTTCCTGGGCCAGGTGGATTCTGCCGCCGTTTATGTCAACGCCTCTACCCGCTTTACCGACGGAGGAGAGTTTGGTTTTGGTGCGGAAATCGGCATTTCCACCCAGAAGCTTCATGCAAGAGGTCCCATGGGCCTGCGGGAGCTGACCACCATCAAATATCAGATTTACGGCAGCGGCCAGATCCGCTGAGAAAGGAGCCGACTACATTTGGAAAACCGAACCCCTTCAAAAAAGATGGCGATTTTCGGTGCATTGGTGCTGATTTTTGCTGTCATTGGCCTGGTGTCCACCATTACCATGGCGACCAAAGGCATCGGAAACCTGATGGACAACACCCGTCAGAAGGATGAGCTGGAATGGCTGATTACACCGGTGGTGATGCAGGATCCCCCCACCTTCGACAGTCCTGACAAACTCACCAACACCACCATTATTACAGCTGGTGTCTGGCGTCTTATTATGAATGAGGACACCTCCCGTTATCCGGCTGACGAGTTCAACTTCATTACGGTGCCGCAGAGCGACATTGAGGTGCAGATCAAGCAGCTGTTTGGTGACGTGACCTATACCCATGAGACGGTAGGTGACACCGAGCTGATGATTACCTATGACTCTGAAAAGAAAACCTACAGCTTTCCGGCTGTTCCCCATGTTATGCCCTATACCCCCGAGATTGAGGACATCACCGCCCATGAGGACGGCAGCCTCACCCTGACAGTGGGCTATATTCCGCCCGGACTTGTCTGGGAAGGAGATACCGACGGTAAGAAATACCGCCCTGAAGTGGACAAGATCATGGAGTATACCCTCACCTGGAATGAGGAGCGGGAAGATTACCAGATCTATGCGGTCAGCAATCTGGCCACCGGTCAGGATATGAACAGCGAAGCAGAGTCTTCTGCCGATTGAAAGCCAATATAAACGGAAAACCCATGTGACACGTTCGAAAGCGTGTCACATGGGTTTTCTTACAGTTCCAGCCGGTAGACCTGAAGGGAATCAGGTAGATCAGGGAAGGTGAGGGTACTGTCCAGCTGGAAGCCAGCCTTCTGTACCGCCTTTACCGAAGGCTGGTTGCTGGAAACGATGTATGCCCAGAGAGAGGAGCAGCCAGTCAGCTCGTGGGCCAGGCTGCGGACCATCTTCAACAACTCGGTCAGGTAACCCTTGCCCTGATGCTCCTGACCAAAGAAGGCGGAGATGGTTGCCCGGTCAGGCTGTTCGGAGTCGACTTTGAGGGCAAAGACACCGATGAATTCAAAGGTTTTTCCATCCAGTACCTTGCAGCCGTAGCTGTTTCCCTGGGTGTATTCCTGAATCAGCTCCCTTGCCTGTTTCAGCTCGGTGTGAGGGGAAAATTTCATATACCGGGCAATGGCGGGATTGCTGGTGAGGGAGAAAACTGGTACCATATCCTTTTCCTCCAACGGCACCAGCAACAGCCGTTCGGTGGAGATCCAGGGATTGGAGCCGGGCTCTATCTGTTCCGGATTCCGCCCCAGACAGGCATTCTGGTAATCCCGGCTGAGCCGGAGCATCGTCTGGAAAAACATCATGTCGTAGGGAAGCAGTGTGGGGTCTGCCGTTTTTTCAACCCACTGAAAGATGGCGTTCTCCCGTTCCGGTACCAGGATCGGCATCTGGTGCTCCTCCTTGTAAAGGGCAACCTCTCGGCAGAGGGCCATCCGCTCTTCAAAGAGGGCAAGCAGCTGTTGGTTCAGGGCGTCAATTTTAGGGCGGATCTCATTCAATTCCATAGCAGTTCCTTTCTGGCGGCTCAATCGTCGTCGGTGGTATCGGTGTCAGCATCGTTGTCGCTGTCGGTGTCTTCCATTTCCTCTTCCCAGTCTTCGTCGGGTTCCAGGCTTTCCGGTGCGGGATGATAGCCATCTGGCTCATACTCTTTGCCGCAGCAGGTGACATAGAGGCTGCGGGCCTCTGTGGCATAGAAGGTGGTGCCACCATCATCGATGATGTATTCGCAGCGGTTGGCGGCGCTGTGGTTGGCGCCAGTCATGTGCTCCAGCTGGGCGAGCCGGTAGGAGATATTGATTCGGCTGAGGGCAAAGGATGCCTGGTCGTACAGCTCTTTACAGGCTTCTTTGCAGCGGGTGTACTGGCCCATATGGAAGGTAATCATCACTTCCAGGATGGCCAGCAGCTGATGGCCGGCGGAAGCCTGGGGAGAGTTGGCTTTCAACTGTCCCATAGTGCGCTGGATTTTTTGCTGGATGGCCAGCAGCTTGTCCAGATCCCCAGCCTGGTCCGCACAGCAGGCCAGCAGGTTGTAATACTGGAAAAACTGACGGGATTTGGGAGAAGGACGGGCACATTTTTCCAGCCCCGCCTGGGCCTCCTGCCACTTTCCTTGATAAAACTGTCCCCGCAGCAGATTAAGGGTGGCGTCGTCCAGCTTTCCTTTGTTCCGGCAGAAGGGGGCAAATACCTGTTCCAGCTTGACGGGATCGCAGTCATTGGTAAGAATGGCATTGAATTTGGAGAGCTGTACCCGGCTTACCGTATGAATCAGCCAGTTGACTACGCCGATGGTGATAATAGAGAAGATGCTGTTGGTCCAGGTCATTTTCTGAAGAAAGGCGGCGGCCAGGATGCCCACTGCCACCAGCAGGGTCAGCAGATGAATGCCCAGAAAGATCAGCTGGGTGTTGCGGTACCGGCGGATCAGGGCGTCAGCAGGGATTTTTCGGAAGGTAAGTTTCTGTTTTGCCATGGGAAAGGGCTCCTTTTCAAATTGATGGAGGGTTTTATTTTTCCATTGTACACGCTTTCCTGTGAAATTGCAAGCGGTGGGGGATTGTCAGAGTGGGGCGGATATGCTATGATGAGGGTGAAAAGGACAGTTTTTCGCTGTCGGACAGGAGGAATGAAGGATGAAAAGAAAGTTTTTTGCGGCACTGCTGACGATGCTTCTCTGCCTGTTTTGCTTTCCGGGGGTGGTTTTTGCCGACATTGGCCCCAAGCCATCGGTTGAGGTGGCCTTTGAGGGTATGGAGGGAAGCTGGTATGTGACCCTCCTGTCAGAATCCAGCTCCACCGGCCCCTATTCGGTCAGCGATGACTCCATGTCTCCGGGTGATTGGTTAGCTGCACAGGGGGAGGATGCTCCGGAGGCCTGGAAGGCTTTCCGGGACTACGTGGATCCGGATGGCTATTATTTCATCGAGTACTTCACCCCTGCATCGGAGTCTGAGCCCTTCCGTTGGACCTACTATCCGCCCAAACGCTTCAAGGTGCTGATCTGGTTTCCGGAGGATGGGAGTTACGCTGTCACCGGAATCCTGGAACGGTATGCCTTTGACAGCTATTTCACCGCCGATATCAGTCAGATGGAGGCTGTCACAGGAACGGAAAACACTCCGGTCTTTCAGGTCAGCAAAAGTTATCCCTATGGTTGGGAGGTTCTTTCTCTGGTGGCCCGAATTATTGGCACCATCCTGATTGAAATGTTGGTGGCACTTTTCTTCTTCCCTCTCGGGGAAAAGAAGGTATGGCGTCTGATTCTGGTGGTGAATCTGGCAACCCAGACTCTTCTGAATCTGCTGCTCAACCTGAGCAACTATGTCGAGGGCCCCTGGATGTTTGTCTTCCAGTATATCTGGATGGAGCTGGTGGTCTTTGGCCTGGAAGCAGTGGTGTACAGCGTCTGGCTGCATCGCCGGCGGCCTGACACGCGCCATTGGGTGGGACCTGTCTATGCGCTGGTGGCCAATGCCGCTTCCTTTGGAATCGGACTTTTTCTGGCCCGGGTCATTCCCGGCATTTTCTGAGACAAAGCAAAAAGGACGGAAGCAGTTGTTTCCGTCCTTTTTTGTACCGCTGAGGCTTTTACCTCTGCAGGATGCTCATGGCAGATTCTTCTTCAAACTGCCGGCTGTACAGGGTGTGGTAATATCCACCCAGTCGGAGCAGTTCTTCATGGCGGCCCTGCTCCACGATTCGTCCGTCCCGGACTACCAGGATCAGATCAGCCTGGCGGATGGTGGACAGCCGGTGGGCGATCAGGAAGGAGGTCCGGTCCTTCAGCAGGTATTCAATGGCGTTCTGAATCAGCTGTTCGGTCTGGGTGTCGATGGAGGAGGTGGCCTCGTCCAGGACAAAGATTCTGGGGTTGGCCAGCACCGCTCTTGCAAAGGAGATCAGCTGCTTTTCACCGGTGGAGAGCCGGTCGCCGCCTTCGCCGACATCGCTTTGCCAGCCGTTTTCCAACTTTTCCACCACCAGATGGGCAGAAACGGCGCGGGCCGCTTCCATCACTTCCTCGTCGGTGGCGTCCAGCCGGCCATAACGGATGTTTTCCATAACCGTACCGGAGAACAGATGGGGGCTCTGAAGCACATAGCCGATGTTGCTGTGGAGCCAGAGCTGGCTTCTCTCCCGGTAGTCCCGGCCGTCAATGAGGATCCGGCCGCTGGTGGGTTCAAAGAAGCGGCAGGCCAGGTTTACCAGGGTGGATTTGCCGGCGCCGGTTTCACCTACAATGGCGACGGTGGTGCCGGCAGGAATTTTCAGGCTGAAGTGGCTGAGTACCTCCTCGTTGCCGTCGGGATACTGGAAGGAGACGTCCTCAAATTCAATGTCGCCTTTCAGGGGCTCCCAGTTTTCCGGTTTGGGATCCAGAGAGGTGCCGTATTTTTCCACCACCTCAGGGGTATCGGTGATCTGGGGCTGTTCGTCCAGCAGGCCGATGACCCGTTCAATGTTGGCCTGCATCGAGATGATCTCAGACAGGTTGCGGGCGATCTGCTGAATGGGTTCAAAGATGCCGGTGGCATAGGAAGCGAAAGCCGAAAGGGTGCCCAGCATCAGCAGATTGTCCAGTACCATGCCGCCGCCCTGCCGGATGACAATGGCGGTGGCGATGGTACCCATCAGCAGCACCAGGGGGATGAAGATGGCGTTCAGTCGGGCAGCTTTGATGCCGCTGCGGCGCATGTCCTCGGTGATGACGGTGAATTCTTCACTGTTCTGATCCTCGATCACCAGGGTTTTGGAGGTTTTGGCTCCCATGATGCCTTCGTTGTAGGCGTTGGTGATTTTGGAGTTTTGTTTGCGGATCTTCCGGTTCCAGTGGAGAATCCGGTTCTGGAAATAGGCGGTGAGGAGCGCAATGGCGGGGACAATGAGCATGATGGTCAGCGCAAGCTTCACATTGAGGAGCAGCATGGCTGCAAAAACGCCCAGTACATAGGACAGGGACCAGAGCAGGTCCACCGACTGCCAGGCTGCCATGCCCGCGATCCGGTTGGTATCACTCATGACCCGGGCCAGAATGTATCCCACTGGCGTGGTGTTGTAGTAGGAGAAGGAGAGGGTTTGCAGATGGGTGAAGCAGGCACGCTTCATGTCCCGGCCCAGTTTCATTTCAATCCGCATACATCCCCGGGCAAAGAGGATGACAAAGAAGGTCTGAGCGGCAATGACCAGGGCATAGACCAGGGAAAAGAGCCAGAGTCCCTGGGTGGTATCCTGCTGGATGAAGTTGTCAATGGCTGCCCGTTGGAAAAGGGGCAGCATGATATCCACCGCTGCACACAACAGGTTCATGACAATGACCATCACAAAGGTGCGGGTAAAGGGCCGCAGAAAGGGCAGCAGCCGCTTCCAGATGTGGATATCAAAGGATTTGGTGTATTCTTTTTCGTCAATTCTCATGGTTAGCCTTTCCGGCGCCGGAGAGCTGGTTTGCTTCCGGCACCTGTGTCAGGGGCTGGTGAGCGCCGGTGTGCTGTCAGAAGAGGCACTGCGTCCGGATTCAATCAGCTCCCGGTCGCTGCTGCTCATCTGGATATCATAGATGTTCTTGTAGATACCTTCCTGGGCGATAAGCTGGGCATGGGTGCCCTGCTGGGCCAGCTTGCCATCCTCCAGCACCAGAATCTGATCCGCCTGCATCAGGGTGGTGATCCGGTGGGAGATGAGGATAACGGTGGCGCTGCCCATCCGCTGCCGCAGGGAGGCTCGGATTTTGGCATCGGTTTCAGCGTCCACAGCAGAAAGGGAATCGTCAAAGATCATAATGGGAGCCTGCTGCATCAGCATACGGGCGATAGCCACTCGCTGTTTCTGACCGCCGGACAGGGTAACACCCCGTTCGCCGACGATGGTGTCGTAGCCATCGGTAAAGGTGTCAATGGCTTCATCCACACAGGCAATTCCTGCGGCACTGCGGATTTCCTCCATTCTGGATCCGGGGCGGGAGATGGCGATGTTTTCCCGGATGGTGCGGGAGAAGAGGAAGGGTTCCTGAAGCACCAAGCCGATGCCGTGGCGCAGGTAGTCCCGGCGGATCTGGCGCAGGTCCACGCCGCCGATGGTGATTTTTCCCTCATCCGGTTCCAGATCATAGAGCCGGTCCAGCAGGTGAACCATTGTGCTCTTACCTGAGCCAGTGCTGCCCAGGATGGCAAAGGTGCTGCCGGCGGGAATGGTGAAGGACAGGTGGTCCAGCACCGGTTTTTGTCCCTCATAACGGAATGTCACATTTTCAAAGGTGATGTCCTGGTCAAGAGGAGGTGTCAGGGCTTCGGGGGGATCCTTTTCCTCCTCTGCCCGGAGAATGTAGGCGACACGGTCGATGGAGACACCGGCCTTACTCATTTCAGAGAGAATACGTCCAAGACCACGCACCGGCCAGATCAGGGTGGAGTTGTAGCTGACAAAGGCCAGGAACTCGCCCAGGGTCAGCTGACCATTTACTGCCAGCAGGGCACCTACTGAAATAACAGTCATGATCTGCAGGCCGGTAATCAGGTCACCCAGGCTCCAGTAAAGGCTCATCAGTTTGCCCAGCTGGATCCAGAGGTTGGCAAAGGTCTCATTCTTCTCATCAAAGCGGCTGATTTCAAATTTTTCCCGGCCGAAGGCCCGTACCACCCGGACACCGGTCAGGTTTTCCTGCACCGTAGTGGAGAGCACACCCTCTGCCTCATCCGCTACCCGGAACCGGGCGGCGATTTTGGCGTAAAAAATACCGGAGTAGAGGATGACAATGGGAATGAAGATGGCGGCAATCAGCGCCATCTGAAGGTTCATGGAGAACATGACGGTGAGGGAAAAGCCCACCAGGAAGACGATACGGATGACTTCCAGCATCTGATTGGTCACGAAGTTTCGCACCACCTCTACGTCAGAGGTACAGCGCTGGATGATTTCGCCGGTCTGATGGCTCACGTGCCACCGGAAGGGCAGACGCTGGATATGGGCAAACAAGCCGTCACGAAGTGCCTTGACAAAGCCCTCGGAGCCTTTGGTCACATTCATCCGGAATCCATAGCTGAAAAGGCCGGACAGAATGGCCACCAGGATCAGTGCAGCGGCAGCGGCACCCAGCATCCGCAGAGCGTTTCCTGCCAGAAGAGGGTGCAGGAGCATCTTTTGTACCACTTCAGGCAGAGCAGTTTCATCTCCACCCAGAATTCCATCCACCGCATAGCGGAAGATCTGGGGAGTCAGAGCGTTTAAAATCGTATGGAGCATGGAGCAGATCAGCGCAATCCCAAAGAGATGGTAGAACCCTTTCAGATAGCGGGTAATCAGTCCAAAGTTTCGGGCGTCAATTTTGTTTTTCATGGATACCTCTCGGAGAAACCGAAGATCAAAGAAGATCTCTTTCCAGAGCGGGAGGCCCGCCCTTCGAAATCCGTTTTCCTTCAGGAATTTTTCCCCGCCAAAAATTCCCAGAGAGAAAATTTCCATAGTGGAAACTTTCCCGGAAGCAGTCCGCTGTCCCTGCTGAAAGAAAACGTTGCCTGCCAGCACACAGGTTGCCGGACAGGCAGAAACGACAAAGCGGCGATTCAGATGGTCATGCCGTTTTCACACCCCATAAAACCGGTATTTTTTATGAAAACGCATCTAAACCGGACAGTTTTCAGTATATACGTTTCAAAAATTTCTGTCAATGGTATCTGTTATTTTTTTACCAATATAAAGAATGGTCACAGTCAGAAAAAGGGTTTCCTTAAAAATATACCGATAAATAGCAGGCTGTTTCTGTTTTTTTGATGAAACGCAGTGGATTTCGTTGAAGGTGCTGCTTTTCCGTGCTATAATGACAGCAAACCGCTGTGGCGCAGTCATACCAACTTTAGCTGTGCCGGTGACAAACCCAATGGAGGAATTGCAAATGGACAATCTGATTATCAGCGCCAATGCGGTGCTTCCCCTGATGATCTGTATGGGGGCCGGATATTTTTTCCGCCGGATCGGTCTGGGGGACGAGAGCTTTTATGCCAAGTGCAACAACCTGTGCTTCAAGACCTTCCTGCCGATGATGCTCTTTTTGAACATCTATGACTCGGACCTTTCCACCGCAGCACAGCCAGGTCTGTTCGTCTTTACAGCCTTGGCGATTCTGGGCATCTTTCTTCTCTGCTTTCTCATCATTCCCCGCATGGTAAAGGAGGACGCCCGGCGAGCGGTGCTGATTCAGGGTATTTTCCGAAGCAATTACGTCATTTTCGGTGTTCCCATTGCCGTCAATCTCTACGGTGAGACCAATGCGGCAGTCGCAGCCCTGCTGGCAGCGCTGGCCGTGCCGCTGTTCAATGTACTGGCTGTGGTGGCATTGGAATACTATTCTCCCAAAAAGACCGGTATTCGTTCAGTGCTCATCGGTATTCTGAAAAACCCGTTAATCTGGGGCGCTGTGATTGGTTTGTTGGCCAAGGCAGTGGGACTGACGCTGCCGTCTCCCATTTATAAAGCCGTATCGGACATGGGCAAAATGGCAACGCCGTTGGCTCTGGTGGCGCTGGGTGCGACCTTCCAGTTCCGGGCTGTGCGGAAAAATCTGCGGTATCTTGCCATTGGTGTCATTGGCCGGATTGTGGCTGTACCGCTGCTGACCGTGCCGCTGGCTATTGCGCTGGGCTTCCGGGATGCAGGACTTCTTTCCCTCACCATTCTGTTTGCTTCTCCCACAGCAGTGGCTTCCTATACCATGGCGGCTGCGGCCGGACATGATGCAGAGCTGGCGGGACAGCAGGTGGTCTTTACCAGCATTTGTTCCCTCTTTTCAGTGTTCCTGTGGATTTTCTTCCTCAAGAGTATGGGGATGATCTGAATGATATTGTAACAGCCTGCCAGCTGGTTTCAGATACGGAGGGTGATGACATGGAACGGTCTCGTATTGAGTATAAAGGTGTGCTGTTTGATTACACCCGGATGTCCAAATGGATTCTTCTGACGGCCTGCCGCTTCATAGACGACACGACTCATGTGGAGATTCCGGCGGCGATAGCAGGCTGCCCGGTGGCCCATCTCCGGGATCATCTCTTTCAGGATTGCCGGAGCATGGAAAGTATCCTGATTCCGGAAGGAATCGTTGCTGTGGGCGCTTATGCTTTTCAGAAATGTGAAAGACTGCGGGAGGTTTTGCTGCCGGAGGGCCTGACCTATCTTGGCAAGGGCGCTTTTTATGAATGTACCGGCCTTCAGCGGGTAGAACTGGGAAACCGGCTGTCCCAGCTTCAGGCCAAAACCTTTGAGGGCTGTCAGCAGTTGGAATCCTGCCGGATCCCGGACAGCTGTCTTGATATTGGCGCCACCGTTTTCAGGCATTGCCGGCAGCTTCGAACCATCACCATTCCCTGGCAGGTATCGAAGATCGGGGTCGCAGCTTTTGACGGATGTGAAAATCTCACGCATGTCCGGCTGCCCCGTTCGCTGATGTCTCTTCTGGAAGAACGGACAGAGGATGGCCGGGTGATTTTGCACACTGAAAAAGGGGACAGGCTGCATACCGGCGCACGGCGGATTTTTGTCAAGCAGACAGCACAGATCAGTTTTGAGTTTTATGAAGTTCCTGCTGTATGACGCAGAAACAGCAAAAGGGCGATGGCGTTGGCCATCGCCCTTTTATCACACCTGAGGGGATTCCCGTAGTATGCCGCTGTTGCGGATGGATTCAATGGCCCAGGCCATTTCCTCTTCCGTTTGAACCAGTGCCAGCCGTACATGTCCCTCACCTGAGGGTCCGAAGGCGGAACCCGGGGTCACCATCACGCCGGTTTTTTCCAGCAGTGCCATGGCAAATGCTCTGGAATCCGTCCAGCCGGCTGGAAGCGGTGCCCAGATGAACATGGTGGCGGCGGGGCGGGGAATCGGCCAGCCAATGGCTGAAAGCCCATCGCAGAGGAAGTTGCGCCGTTTCTCATAGGCGACCCGGGTGGTGCGGACACAATCCTGGTCGCCGGTAATGGCGGCAATGGCGGCCTGCTGAACCGGCAGGAACATGCCGTAGTCCATGTTGGATTTGAGCGTTCTCAGATGCGCTACCACCTCCCGATTGCCCAGGCAGAAGCCGCACCGGGCGCCAGCCAGTCCGTAAGTTTTGGAAAGAGAGTTGAACTCCACGCCCACTTCCCTGGCACCGGGATGAGCCAGAAAGCTGCCGCCAGTCCGGCCGTCAAAGGTCAGCTCACTGTATGCGTTGTCATGCAGAACGATGATATCGTATTTCCGGGCAAAGGCAATGAGTTTCTCATACCACCAGTCAGGTGCCATGGCAGTGGTAGGATTGTTGGGATAGGATACCACCATCAGACGGGCCGCTTTTGCAGTTTCTTCGGGAATCTGAGAGAAATCAATGAGGTAATCCCGATCAGCGGTCATAGGCATATAATGGAGCTTGGCACCGGCGATGGCAGGACCGTCTCCGAAGACCGGATAACAGGGATCCGGTACCAGCACCACATCTCCCTCATCCACAATGGAAAGGGCAATGTGAGCCAGTCCTTCCTGGGATCCCAGAAGGGAGACCACCTCATGCTGGGGATCAATCTCCACGCCATACCGGCGGGCATACCAGTCGGCAGCCGCCTGCTGCAAGGCGGCAGTGTCACTGATGGCGTATACATAGCTGGCTGGATCGGAGGCCGACTTGACCAGCGCTTCTATGACATGGGGAGCCGGCGGAATGTTGGGTGTTCCCACACTCAGGTCCACAATGTGCCGGCCTGCAGCCAGCTGTCTGTTTTTTTCGGCCAGCAGGACGGCGAAGATTCCCTCACCGAAGCGGGTCATTCTGTTGGAAAATTTCACAGTTATCCTTCCTTTCCCTTGAAACCGACTTTTTGCTGGATTTCGGGGACTGCTTTCAGCAGCTTATGGTGGTCTTTTGGGAATTGCCATGTGATTTTGTATTTTTTATCATAGCATAAAGCGACAAAATCCGCAACTGCGCCTGGGTGCATTCTATAGAAGCTTGTATTTTGTAAAATGATCTTGCTTGTAAGCAGAAAAATATGATATAATATCAATACTCCCTATGGTTACAGTTTTTACTTCTTTTTGTAAGGAACCAATCGTGTGAAAGCGAAGAAAGGCGGATTTATGCTTTTGCAATTTGTAAAAAAGTTGATTTCAGGGAATACCTTGCCACAGAAAATCCTCCTAGGCAGTGTTTTATCAAAGGAACAGGAAACCCAGTATCAACAGTATATGGCGATTCATTCCAAAATGTGGCATCTTGGCATGTTGGGGTTTATCCTGATATTTCAGGTCTTCAACATCAGTTTTGTACTGTTCTATACGCAAGGGCGCCTACATACAACTCCCAGCCGGATATATATGGCTTTGTATCTGTTTCTGACGGCGTCGGCGATACTTTCCCTTTGTTTGTACATTCTGTTCAGCCGTCAGCTGCCTGAAAAATCCAAATGCCTACTTCGGAGTGAACAGATTTTTCAGATGACATTTCTGCTCTGGGCGGTGTTGATTACTGCCTATGATCAGCGCGTGAGCGAGAACATCAATGTATATCTGATTGCAGCTCTTACTACCTCTTTTCTGGGTATTTTACAGCCGCCACAGGCTTTGGTAACATATGGTACTGCGCAGGTGTTGCTGATGGTTTTGATGCCAGTGTTTCAGCCTGCCGGAACGGATAATTATGGCAGCTGGCTCAATCTGTTGGTGGTGAATGCCGCTTCCATCATGCTTGTCTTTTTCAGAGCCTATTTTGACCGGCTGGCCTTTCGGGATCGGGAGCGGATTCTTCACCAGAATGAGCTGCTTTATCAGCTTGCTCACTACGATACCCTGACAGGTGCCTGGAGCCGCAGATTTCTCACATCCAGATTGCCGCAGATCTTTCACCATGCGGTCCAGACTCATAGCTGGCTTTCCCTGTTTATGCTGGATGTGGACGATTTCAAACGGTACAATGACCAGTTTGGACATCAGAAGGGGGATGTCTGTTTAAAACAAGTAGCGGAAGCGCTGCAGAAATGTCTGCAAGAGGATCAGTATTTGATCCGGTATGGAGGAGAGGAATTTCTCTGTGTGATAGAGGGACTGGATCAGGCTGCCGCCATGGAGCTGGGGGAGAAATTCTGCCGTCATATTCGGGACCTTCAGCTGCCAGGTCCCATGCCACAGCATAGCTCCTATCTGTCAATCAGTGTGGGAATATGCTGTCAGGTTCCAGTTGACGGCCAGGAGTGGGAACAGCTGCTGCACCATGCAGACCGGGCTCTCTATCTGGCTAAAAACCGGGGAAAAAATCAGGTGGTTTGTGCCTGGCTGGAACCCGAAGAGGCTGATGAAATGTGAAAAAGCGCTGGCTGTAACGGCCAGCGCTTTTTATAATCTGGAAAAGGGTCAGCAAACTTTGCTCCGTTTGTTGTTCCGTTTGGCAAGATGCAGCAGTTGCTGCCAGAGTACCGAAGCAGTGG
Organism: uncultured Clostridia bacterium; assembly: GCA_944387515.1. Lineage (GTDB taxonomy): Bacteria > Bacillota > Clostridia > Oscillospirales > Ruminococcaceae > Faecivivens. Next base: position 4,709 of record CALXFL010000013.1, on the reverse strand, counting down.
GAACTGCCAGCAGCATACCGGGAATGCCCAACAGCGTTCCGCCTGCCAGAACGGCAATGAGTACCAATGGAGCCGGCAGTCCTACTGAGCGGCCCATGACCCGGGGATAGATCAGATTGTTTTCCAGAAACTGAAGCAGCACAATAAAAATGAGAAACCAGAGTCCATCTGCCACGCTTTGTCCTGTCAGAAGCAATACCCCCAGTGCGCCGCCCACCAATGCACCTGCTACCGGTACCAGAGCTGTGATGGCGATAATTAAGGAAACAAGACCGGCCAGTGGTTTTTGGAATAACAGCATGCCAGCCAGACATCCGCCTCCCAGAATCAGGGCTTCGGTAAGCTGACCCGAGACAAAAGAGGAAAAGCAGCGTCTGGCAAGCTGAAGATTTTCCAGCAGGTCCTCTTCCATTCGGGGAGAGAGGGAGATCAGCTGGGTGATGAGAGAAAAAATGGCCGCTTTTTTTAAAAGCATCCATCCGCCCAGAATGATGCCCACCAGCAGTGTTCCCCCAATTCCGGCCAGCTGACTGGTCATGGCAGTGAGGGAGGGAAGTGCACCCGCCAGCAGATCACCGGGCAGCTGAGGCAGGGAAGCGGTGCGCCCAGTGACCCGCTGGCAGAGCTGTTCGGTTTGCTGCATCAGGGAGGGCAGCATGTCAGCAGCCTGTCTCAGGCTCTGGCTCAGAGCGGGTCCAGCCAGCCAGCACACAACCAGAGCACCGCCTCCCCATAGAAGACAGACGAGGGCAACTGCCAGTTGGCGCCGCCGGTGAGGAGAGAAGGGCAGCGGCTTCAGCAACCGTTCCGCCAGCGAGCAGGAGGGTTCCAGATACAGGGCAATGCAGAGGCCGGTGAGCAATGGCTTGGTAATGCCTTCCAGCTGGGGCAGCACCAGCAGAAAGCCTGCTGCCGCCAGCCAGAGAAGAGGGGAGAGGACAGTGGTTCTCAAGGTCAGACTTCCTTTGTTTCAGATTGGCAGCGTTTGCAGAAAGCAGTCTGCCGCTGTGTCTATTCTGTCCCAAAGGAAAGAATTCTCCACTGGAAATTCCGGGCAGAAGATGTGTTTTTGAAAATTGACAAGCTGTTTATAAATGACATACAAAAACACAACCTTTGCTGGCTGTTTACAGAAATTTAATAAATTGCCCGGTGGAATTCCATTTTCCCCTCTTGTATATTTTTGATTTTTGGTATAAAATAAGACTAGATTAAAACATTGGAGGTTTTCAGTTATGGCAGTAAAAGTTGCAATCAATGGTTTTGGCCGTATTGGCCGTCTTGCTTTCCGGCAGATGTTCGCTGCTGAGGGCTACGAAGTTGTCGCCATCAACGACCTGACCAGCCCCGAAATGCTGGCTCACCTGCTCAAGTACGACACCGCTCAGGGCCGTTACGAGGGTCATACCGTTGAGGCTGGCGAGAACTACATCGTCGTTGACGGAAAGAAGATCACTATCTACGCAATCAAAGACGCTTCCGAGTGCCCCTGGGGCGAACTGGGCGTTGACGTAGTACTGGAGTGCACCGGCTTCTACACCAGCAAGGACAAGGCTTCTGCTCACATCAAGGCTGGCGCCAAGAAGGTCGTTATCTCCGCTCCCGCTGGCAATGATCTGAAGACCATCGTTTACAGCGTTAACGAGAAGACCCTGACCGCTGAGGATCAGATCATCTCTGCTGCTTCCTGCACCACCAACTGCCTGGCTCCCATGGCTAAGGCTCTGAACGACTACGCTCCCATCGAGAGCGGCATCATGACCACCGTTCATGCTTACACCGGTGACCAGATGATCCTGGACGGCCCCCATCGTAAAGGCGACCTCCGTCGTGCTCGCGCTGGCGCTGCCAACATCGTTCCTAACTCCACTGGTGCTGCTAAGGCTATCGGCCTGGTTATCCCCGAGCTGAACGGGAAACTCATCGGTTCTGCTCAGCGTGTTCCTGTTCCCACCGGTTCTACCACCATCCTGGTTGCCGTTGTAAAGGGCAAGGACATCACCAAGGAAGGCATCAACGCTGCTATGAAGGCTGCTGCTTCTGAGTCCTTCGGCTACAACGAGGATCAGATCGTTTCTTCTGACGTAATCGGCATCCGTTACGGCTCTCTGTTCGATGCTACTCAGACCATGGTTACCAAGATCAACGACGACACCTATCAGGTACAGGTTGTTTCCTGGTACGACAACGAGAACTCCTACACCAGCCAGATGGTTCGTACCATCAAGTACTTCGCAGAGCTCGCCTAAGCTGCTGCCTGACGCTGGTCAATCTGCAATCTGCAAAATGTGCTGCTGCTCCATGGCGGCAGCACATTTTTTAGGTTTATGTTCCGTAGTTTGCTGAAAACCGGCAGATCAACACAAGGAGGTTACTACTATGAATTACTCGAAAGAAGTAGAAGAGATGTGTGTTGTGGCCAAAGGCCCGCATCACGGCCCCGCTCCCATTCCTGAAGAGGGCAAATGGGTTGAGGCAAAAGAAATCAGAGACATTTCCGCTTACACCCATGGTGTGGGCTGGTGTGCTCCTCAGCAGGGTGCATGTAAGCTCTCCCTGAACGTCAAGGACGGCATCATCGAAGAGGCTCTGGTTGAGACCATCGGCTGCTCCGGCATGACCCATTCTGCCGCTATGGCTGCTGAGATTCTGCCCGGCAAGACCGTTCTGGAAGCACTCAACACTGACCTGGTTTGCGATGCTATCAACACCGCTATGCGTGAGCTGTTCCTGCAGATCGTATACGGCCGTTCTCAGTCTGCTTTCTCTGAAGGCGGTCTGGTTATCGGCGCTGGCATGGAAGACCTGGGCAAGGGTGCTCGTTCCATGGTTGGTACCATGTATGGCACCAAGGCCAAGGGCGTTCGTTACCTGGAGATGACCGAAGGCTACTGCACCAGAATGGCTCTGGATGCCGACGATCAGGTAATTGGTTACGAGTTCGTTTCTCTGGGCAAGATGACCGACTTTATCAAGAAGGGTATGGAGCCCAATGAAGCTTACGAGAAGTCCAAAGGCACCTATGGCAGATTTGCTGATGCTGTCAAGTATATCGATCCCCGCAAGGAATAAGGAGGGCACAAAGAATGGCTACTTTTGAAGGATATGAGAGACGCGAGGCGAAGATCCTCGGCGTACTGAAAGAATATGGCATTTCCTCCATCGACGAGTGCAAGACCATCTGCGAGGAAAAGGGCATCGACCCCTACACCATCGTTCAGGAAACCCAGCCCATCTGCTTTGAGAATGCCAAGTGGGCTTACACCGTTGGCTGCGCCATCGCCATCAAGAAGGGCTGCACCAAGGCTGCTGACGCTGCTGCCGCTATCGGTATTGGTCTCCAGGCTTTCTGCATCCCCGGTTCTGTTGCCGAAAACCGTAAGGTTGGTCTGGGCCATGGTAACCTGGGCAAGATGCTGCTGAGCGAAGAGACCGATTGCTTTGCTTTCCTGGCTGGTCATGAGTCCTTTGCTGCTGCTGAAGGCGCTATCAAAATCGCTCTGAACGCCAACAAGGTTCGTACCAAACCCCTGCGCGTTATCCTCAACGGCTTGGGCAAGGATGCTGCTTTCATCATCTCCAGAATCAACGGCTTCACCTATGTAGAGACCGAGTTCGATCCCTACACCGAGGAAGTCAAGGTCGTCAGCGAGAAGGCTTTCTCCAATGGCCCCCGTGCTGATGTAAAATGCTACGGCGCTGACAACGTTCCTGAAGGCGTTGCCATCATGAAGCTGGAGAAGGTTGGCGTTTCCATCACTGGTAACTCCACCAACCCCACCCGTTTCCAGCATCCTGTTGCTGGTACCTACAAGAAATGGTGCGTTGAGAACGGCGTGACCTACTTCTCCGTTGCTTCCGGTGGCGGAACTGGCCGTACCCTGCATCCTGATAACATGGCTGCTGGTCCTTCCTCTTATGGTATGACCGATACCATGGGCCGTATGCATTCTGACGCTCAGTTTGCTGGTTCTTCTTCCGTTCCTGCTCACGTTGAGATGATGGGCCTGATCGGCGCCGGCAACAACCCCATGGTTGGTATGACCGTTGCTTGTGCAGTTGCCATCGAAGAGGCTATGAAATAAGACTGGAAACAGTTTGTTTCGATTATAGTTCTTATCAGTTCCCATTCTGTCGGAAGGCAGGATGGGAACTGATTTTTTAGTGTAAGAATCAGGAAATATTGAAAGGACGCTCTTAGGGCTTATATAAGCTCCAAAGCGTCCTTTTTAGTCTTCTCCCAAAAAACCGGCATTTAAATGCCGGATTTTTCTTCCATGTTTATTTTACGCAGATGCTGTACCAACTGGTAGACAATGTCAATATCCTCCTGTTCCAGACCAGAAATATCCAGTGTAAGCTGTTTGTCCTGTCCCAGGAGGTAATCGGTAGATACTTTGTAAAGCAGTGACAGCTCTATAATATACTGAGTAGACGGCACTGATATTCCCATTTCCCATGCATTGACACTGGAACGGGTAATCCCCAGCTTTTTTGCCAATTCTGTCTGGGTCATGGCATTTTGTTCCCGTAGTTTTTTCAATCTTTCTTCGATCATACAATCACCCAATTATAGTATAGGATAATTGAATGCAAATTTAATTATCAAAATGATGTTTAGAATTGACAAGATAAAATATATGTGATATGATAAAGAAAACGAATTGAATGGAGGAGCTTGTGATGAAAAAAAGGTTGTTGGCAGTGGT
>CALXFL010000012.1 GCA_944387515.1 uncultured Clostridia bacterium | reverse complement strand
AAAAATTACCAGTCCTGGAAGAAAATCCAGTGATTTTTTGGAATGATTTACGAACAGGGAAAACAAAAACGGCCCTTTGCCTGCGCAAAGGGCCGTCTGTCAGAATACAGTTACATCTGGGCGTCGTGGACTACTCGGGCCACAACAACCTTATGAACATATTCTTTTACTGCCACATGAAGGGGATGGTCCTGATAGCCATCCAGAGCGGCTTTGTCGGTGAATTCACTGTACAGACAGAGATCCATGCCGGCAGGGTTGAAATTGATGGTCACCTGGGCTGTGAGCAGGCCATCAATTTTACCTACCAGTCCTTCCAGCCGTTCCTTGAGAATGGCGGCATTTTCTGCTTTGGTTTTGCCTTCAGCCTCTTCGGCCAGATTCCACATAACGATATGACGTACCATTTGAGATTCCTCCTTGATTTTTACAGTGTGGCTGCGATGCCCTTCAGGTAAGCCCGGAAGGCTTCCCCGGTTTCAGGGTGGGCCAGACCCGTCTCCACAATGGCTTCCAGAATGCCCAGCTTGCTGCCCATGTCGTACCGCTTGCCATCAAAGTCCACGCCGATCATACCCTCCCGGCGGGCCAGAACCTTCATGGCATCGGTGAGCTGAAGCTCGCCGCCCACGCCGTAGGGAATCTGCTCCAGAATCTCAAAGATGCTGGCGGGCAGGACACAGCGGCCCAGAATCGAATAAAGGGAGAAGGCTTCTTCCATGGTAGCGGGTTTTTCTACCATGTCGGTGATGGAGAACTGCCGGCCGGAAAGGTGTTCCACCTTCATCGAGGAGTATTTCTTGATCTGTTCCGGGGTAACCTCCTTGATACCCACTACGCCCAGACCGTGCTCCTCGTAGGCGTCGCAGAGCTGGCGGCAGACGGGGTTTTCTCCCATGATGACATCATCGCCGTAAAGCACGGCGAAAGGCTCATCGCCCACAAAGGATTTGGCACAGAGAATGGCGTGGCCCAGTCCCTTGGTCTCCTTCTGCCGCATATAGGTGATGTTGGCCAGATTGGAGATCCGCACCATTTCCTCATAGAGCTCGGTCTTACCGGCGGCCAGCAGGCGCTGTTCCAGTTCGGGAGACCGGTCAAAGTGATCCTCTACCGTGGTTTTGCCCCGGCTGGTGATGATGAGGATGTCCTCAATGCCACTGCGGGCAGCCTCCTCCACGATGTACTGGATGGCGGGCTTGTCCACGATGGACAGCATCTCCTTGGGCATAGCCTTGGAGGCGGGGAGCACGCGAGTGCCCAGTCCGGCGGCGGGGATCACCGCTTTTTTGATTTTCATAGCTGTTTCTCCTTTGTGGTCATATTCTCAGCGGTCAGAATCCAAAGCCCATCATCAGGGAGGTGAGCAGGACCGAGACACCGCTGGACAAAATCAGGGTCGCAATGAAGCAAATCAGAATGGCAAGCCGGCTGGTACCGCCCTTTGCCGCCAGACGGGTGCTGTAATCAGGAGAGCTGCCAGCTTCCTGACGGAGTTTTTTCACTTCCCGCAGAACCTTGTTGCCATAGAGACGGTTGAACATGGTGGAAAGCAGGAGCTTCAAGCCCAGGGTAATGATAAAACAGACGTTGGAGAGGGTGACAATCTGGCTGGGATTGAGGTTCAGCCGGGCCAATAGAGAAATGTTGGGGTCAATGGTCATCAGCGCGGATTCCAGGGTGATTAAAGCAGATGGAAGTCCCAGCAGGAGGCTGAGAAACAGAACCAATGCGCCCAATCCCCACATTTTCCGGTAGATCAGATAGTAAAAGTCCAGCAAAAAGACGGGCCAGTTCCAGCTGATTTTCTTTTTGTCCCTGGAAAAGTCCTTCATTTTGGGCAAGAAGTAATGGGTGTTTTCCCGGATGTAAATGGCCAGATCGTGGACCGGCACACCCTCAATCTCTTCATCGGGGGAGAGCCCACCGAAGGGCGTAGTATAAGGGTTATAGGCCATCTGATGGAAAGGGGGAGCCTGGCCATTCTGAGGATTGGCGTTTTCATTTTCAGTATTGCGGTTCAGATCATTGCCGCAGACCTCACAGAAGATCCGGTCAGGCGGATTGACTGAGCCGCACCGGCTGCACCGGAGGGGAGCTGTTCCGTCAAAATAGGTGGAATCATCCGGGCGGTGGGGCGGTTCCCACATTTCGCCCTTTTCGTGAAGATCGGTCAGTATACATCCGCCGCTTTGCTGTACACACGCCCGGTGATAGGGAGCGCCGCAGTCTGGGCAGATAAGAATTTCATCGGTAGGCTGAAATTCCTTATGACAATAAGGACACGCCACCCCTTTATATTTAAACATGAGTCATCAACCTTTCCGGAGTCCTGCTCCCGTTGCCTGTATCCAGGTATCACATAACCGCCAGAATACGATGGGGATTATGATGATCTTGCAGCTATTATATCATAGCTGGACCGGGATATCAAACAATTCTTTTCAAACAAATCTTTACATAATTCTGAATCTCGATTATAATAGAGGAGACACGCTAATATTGGCGTAAAAAAAGGGGCAACCCATTATAAGCTTTGTTGGAATAGATGAGGGCGTCAGACGCCCGAAAAATGGAGGAACAGTATGCTGGAATTGGAAGAACGCGCATTGACCCTGCGGAACTTGAAACCGGAGCTGGATGATCTGGCAGCGGCTTTGGGGATTGAAGCCATGAAGCGGGAGGTAGCTGAGCTGGAACAGAAGGCTGCCCAGCCCGGTTTCTGGGATGACACTGAAAACTCTCAGAAGGTCCTGAAGCGGACCGGTACGCTGAAAGGCTCTCTGGAAGAATACGAAAATCTCACTGTGCTGTGGGATGATGCCATGACTATGGTGGAAATGGCAGAGGAGGAAGAAGACGCCTCCATGATTCCGGAAATTGATGAGATGATGCATCGTCTCACCAGCGGTATCGAGACCGAACGGCTTTCTACTCTGCTGTCGGGAGAATACGACAGCAAGGACGCCATCCTCACCTTCCACGCCGGCGCTGGCGGTACGGAAGCCCAGGACTGGGTGGAGATGCTTTACCGCATGTACAACCACTGGGCAGAGGCACACGGCTACAAGGTGACCCTGCTGGACTACCTGGACGGCGATGAAGCCGGTATCAAGAGTGCCTCTATTCAGGTGGAAGGCCACAATGCCTACGGTTTCCTGAAATCTGAGGCCGGTATCCACCGGCTGGTCCGGGTGTCCCCCTTTGACGCCTCGGGACGCCGTCAGACCTCCTTTGCTTCGCTGGAGGTTATGCCGGTTATGGAGGAGCTGGACACTGCCATCGAAATCCGTCCTGAAGACCTTCAAGTAGACTTCTACCGGGCCAGTGGCGCCGGCGGACAGAAGGTTAACAAGACCTCTTCGGCGGTTCGGATTACCCACCTGCCTACCGGCATTGTGGTTTCCTGCCAGGTAGAGCGAAGCCAGTACCAAAACAAGGACGTGGCTATGCGGATGCTGAAAGCCAAGCTGTTGCAGATCAAGGAGCGGGAGCATCTGGACAAGATCGAGGACATCCGGGGCGACCAGAAGGCCATCGGCTGGGGTTCCCAGATCCGCTCCTATGTCTTCATGCCCTATACCATGGTCAAGGACCATCGTACCGGCTTTGAAACTGGCAATGTCAACGCCGTTATGGACGGTGATCTGGACGGCTTTATTAACGCATACCTGAAGGCGCTCGCTCATGGAGAGCTGAAGGAATAATCAGATTTCGTGAAGGGGAGCTGTGCGCAGCGCCCTTTCCTTTTTTGGGAGGTCTTTTTATGGAACGACGCAGCGAACAGGAAATGTTCTCCCTGATTCTGGACACCGCCTGCCGGGATGACCGGATTCGGGCGGTCTGGCTCAATGGCTCCCGTGCCAATCCCGGTGCTCCCCGGGATCCCTGGCAGGATTTTGACGTGGTTTATCTGGTCAACCGGGTAGAGGACTTCCTGGCAGAGCCGGACTGGATTGATTGCTTTGGCCCCCGGCTCATCATGCAGACCCGGCACCAGCAGACAACTGAAGAAAATCCGGATTTTTCCGACTGGTACATCTATCTGATGCAATTTGCTGACGGCAACCGGATCGACCTCTCATTGGTGCCGGTGGAGCGGGCAGCAGAGCATTTCGCCGGTGACCGGATGCAGATTGTGCTGCTGGACAAGGATGGCCGGCTGCCCCGGCTGCCCTCCACCGACAGCGACTATCTGCCCAAGCCGCCTGGACGCCGGGAGTTTGAGAATTGCTGCAATGAGTTCTGGTGGGTGAGTACCTATGTGGTCAAGGGCATCTGGCGCCAGGAGCTGCCCTATGCACAGGGGGTATACAACCACTATGTGCGGGACGCTTTCGACCAGATGGCCCGCTGGAAAATAGGAGAAGATACCGGTTTTGCCGCCAATCCCGGCAAGATGGGCAAGTATTTTGAGCGGTTTCTGTCCCGTGCCGACTGGGAACAGCTGAAAGCCACCTATGCCGATGGGGATTACGAACATCTTCGCAGCAGTCTGCTGACCTTGGGCACTCTGTTCGGAAAATGGGGACGGGAGTTGGCTGGACGGTATGGGTACACCTATCCGGAAGCCGAGGAAGCTGGTGTCATGGCCTTTATCCGCAGCAATGGCGGCGGGGGTGTGCCGGGACAGCTCATTGGCCGGCTGCCTTTGGAAGGCCTCCAGAATACCCGGGATCTGGGCGGTTTGGTCATGCAGGATGGTCGGAGAATCCGCTGGAACCGGCTAATCCGCAGCGGAGAACTTTATGGACTCACGGATGCAGATGTGGAACAGCTGAGACGGCAGCAGCTCCGGCTGGTGGTAGATTTCCGTACACCGCTGGAACGTACCCAGCGGCCCGACCCTGAAATACCGGGTGCTGCCAATGTCCATCTGCCGGTGCTGGATGAGGAAACGGTGGGCGTAACCCGGGAGCAGCAAGGCGCAGATGGCCTGATCCGGTTGCTGCTTCGTCTTACCGCTCAGCCCGGCGAGGCAGAACAGTATATGGCCGGTGTTTACGGTGGTGCGGTTACCAATGCTCATGCGCTGGATATGTACCGGCAATTTTTTGAGCTTTTGCTGAATCAGCAGGAAGGCGCTGTTCTGTGGCATTGCAGCGCAGGTAAAGACAGAGCGGGAATGGCGGCTGCCATGGTGCTCTATGCACTGGGCGCTTCGGATGAGCTGGTCATGGAGGACTATCTCCGGGTCAATGACTTCACGCACACTGCCATTGAAGGACTGGCTGCCGAGGTACTGGCTCACAGCGGCAACGAAGCGGCCGCAGAGATGTCCCGCGAGCTGACCGGTGCCCGGCCGGCTTACCTCCAATCAGCCCTGAACAAGGTAAAAGAATGCTATGGCAGTATGGACGCTTTTTTGGAACAGGCCATTGGACTTACACCGGAAAAGAGAGAGCGTCTCAAACAAATGTATCTCATCGATTGACATTTGCCTGATTTTGTCAAATATTGTCTGTTGGGTGATTGTATACCGGTTCAAAATATGTTACTCTGTAGCTGGGATATGGGACAGGCGTCTCATCTGTTTGAACCGGGGCATTCAAAATATGAAGCAGCCCCTGTATGGGGAGAGGAATCAAGATGATTGGTAAATCTGTAAACAGACCCAGAGGCATGAACATTATTCTGGTAGGCTGCGGCAAGGTAGGCATTTCGCTGGTGGATAAGCTCAGTGGAGAGGGCCATAACATCACGGTAATTGACAAGAGTACGGAGCGGATTCAGACGGTTACCAATCTTTATGATGTCAATGGCGTTGTGGGAAACGGTGCCAGCTTCAGCACGCAGATGGAGGCCGATGTGGTCAAGGCAGACATTCTGATTTCGGTCACGGGATCGGACGAGTTGAATCTGCTTTGCTGCATTGTCGCCAAGCGCGCCTCAGACTGTGCAGTTATTGCCCGGGTGCGGACGCCGGATTACAATGAGGATGCCGCCTATCTGAAGGATAAACTGGGCCTTGCAATGATTGTCAATCCGGAAAAGGAATCCGCTCGGGAGATTGCCTGGCTACTCTGTCTGCCCACTGCATTGGGAGTGAGCAGCTTTGCACGGGGCCATGCCGAGATGATTCGGATTCAGCTGCCGCCCCGGCGCTCCATCCATGGCAAGCGGCTTTGCCAGCTCAGCGATCAGCTGAGTGGTGCGGTGCTGGTCTGCGCAGTGGAGCGGGATGGACAGGTTTATATTCCGGATGGCTCTTTCCAGCTGCTGTCGGGGGATGTGATGACCTTTATCTGCCCCTCAAGGGACTCCAAGCAGTTTTTGCGAAAGCTGGGATTCCAGACCCATCAGGTGAAAAGCGCCATGATTATCGGTGGCAGCAAAGCTGGCTATTATCTGGCCCGCCGGCTGCTTCAGATGGGTGTAGAGGTTCGGATCATTGAATCTAAATCGGCGGCACCGATCCGGTGACCAATTTCACGGCAGTTGCTGCCACTATCAACAATATCGGCCCTGGTTTGGAGCTGGTGGGACCCACCAACAATTTCAGCCATTTTTCCGTTTTCAGCAAATATGTACTGATGTTTGACATGCTGGCAGGACGGCTGGAGCTGTTTCCGATGCTGCTGCTCTGCTATCCGCCCAGCTGGAAGGGCCTTTTGCAGGGGTATCGTTTCAGCAAGCTTCGTAACTTTACGGATAGACTTCAAGAAGGCAATCATCAACGAGCGCTCAAGGATGAAAACTGAAAAAATCAGCAAAAACCCGCTGTCCACAAAAGGACAGCGGGTTTTGTCATGCTTTGGGTTCGATTTCCAGGGTAAAGGTCTTGCCGGTGTAGGGCGCCAGCCGCTGGACGCCCAGCTTGCTTTCAAACCGGTCATCGGCATCACAGGTAACGGCACAGCCCTGCCACGGCTCCACGCAAAGGAAGGGAGCGCCCCGTTTGGGCGTCCAGAAGGCGATCATATCAAAGTCGTGATACCGCACTTCCAGCTCCTTGCCAGTGCGGTTATCCCGCAGGGTGACGGCGTCAGAGTTCACCTTGTCAAAGATGATGGTGTCGATTTTTTCAAATACGTCGTACCGGAGGTCAATGGTCTGCTGAGTAGTCATGAAGTTGGCCCGGTTATTCAGGTCGATAGCGCCAGCCTCCTTGTCGTAAATGGGATTGCTGCCGGCTTCGGGACGGTTGAAGCAGACGGTATAGTCCTCAAAGCTGCTGTCCGGGCAGTTGGTAAAGGGAACCCGGATGGCGGGATGGGTACCGAAACAGTAGAGCATTTCCTCGTCAGCTACATTGTCCACGGTGAAGTCCATCCGGATGGTGCGGCCGGTAAGGGTGTACTGCAGGCCCAGATGGAAGGCATAAGGGTATCTGGCTCTGGATTCAGGGGTATCCGTCAGGGTAAAGAGCACCGAGAAGGGAGTCTGGTCCGCAACGGTCCATTCCATATCCCGGCAGAAACCATGCTGTTTCATTTCATACCATTCGCCCTTGATGAGCACCTTTCCGTTGCGAAGGTTGCCCACAGTGGGAAAGAGGAAGGGAGCACTCCGGTTCCAGTAGGAAGCGTCGCTGCCATCCCAGATGTATTCGTTACCGTCCTGATCCCGCAGGGATTTCAGCTCTGCACCGTAGCTGTTGATGACCGCTGTCATCTGACCATTGGATAATGTGATGTCCATGTAAAGATACCTCCTGTCCGTTTGATACGGCTTTTCTTTCATGATACCCAATTTATTCCGCAAAGTCAAGCTGTTCCTGTGCAGAAGGACAAAAATGGCCTGTGAAAGCTGACGTTTGCTATAAAATTTTTCTCCCAGGTTCTGCCTTTGAAATCTCCCGCATACACTGAAAGCACCTGGGAGAGAGGACGTGGTGGACAACATGCAGGAAAATGGAAAAAGAGATGCAATGGAAGAGGTATCCCGGTTGCTTCCCACAGAGATAGCCGAAGCGCTGGCAGGACTTTCCCCTCGGGACCGGGCACTGGTAACTGAATTGCGGCTGCGGGTGAATCGTCCGGCAGCGGTAACAGTTCGGGGGGAGACGATGTTTTTATCCCGACACGGGCGGCTTTGCCTGTCTCCGGCGGACGGGCTACCGGTAACGGCATCTCTCCTGCGGGAAACGCTTCTCTGCTGTACCGGCCACTCCCTGCACAGCTGTGCAGATCAATTGCGGCAGGGATATCTAACCCTGTCCGGCGGACATCGGGTGGGTGTGGCCGGGCTGGCCCGGTCGGAGCATGGCAAAGTCCTGTCTGTTCAGGAGGTAACTGCCCTGAACATCCGGATTGCCTGGGGCGTTTCCCCGCTGGCGGACAGGCTGCTGGAGCAGCTGTTTTCAGCAGGGCTTACGGGCACGCTGCTGGCTGGCCCTCCCCATAGCGGCAAAACGACGCTGCTTCGGCAGATGGCCGCCCGACTGGGCGGAGGCTGGCAGGGACAGTACCGACGGGTAGCTGCGGTGGTCGAGCGGGGAGAGCTGGCCGGCTGCGGCGGGGAAACGGTGGACATTCTTACCGGTTACCCTAAAGGAGCCGCCATCGAGCTGGCCATTCGTTCTCTTTCTCCTCAGTTGCTGGTCTGTGACGAGCTGGCAGCAGGGGAGGCCGAAGCTGTGGAAGCGGCTGCGCTGGCGGGGGTGCCGCTGCTGGCTACTGTTCATGGGGGAAGTCTTCAGGAGCTTGGCCGCAAGCGGTGGCTGCTACCCCTTTTCAGACAGGAGGTTTTTCAGCAGACAGCCCTTTTGGGCAGTGACTTTCAGCTGAAGGCAGTGGAGAAAGGGGGACTTCCGGATGCGATGGATCGGTGTGGTACTGGTGTTCTGTTGTCTGGGCGGTGCCGGATTTCAGATGGCACATCAGCTGACCCGCCGGGTGGAACGGCTCATGGATACCGGACGGTTGCTGGGCGATCTGATCTCTCTGGTTGGAGGGCAGAATATGCCCACCGGTGAAATTCTCTGCCGTCTTCAGCGACAGGGTGTTCTTCCGCCGGGCCAATGGACTCCCGATGTTTTTGAACAGTATGCCGCTGATCCACTTTTTCACGAGGAGGAACGAAACCTGATCCGCAGAGTAGGGGAGCTGTTGGGCAGTACCGATCAGCAGACCCAGGTGCGCCGGCTCCAGCTGGAGCAGCAGGTATTGGCAGATCTGACACGGCGGGCGGTGGAACAGCAGCAGATGAACGGCCGAATGTACCGTTGGATGGGACTGCTGCTGGGGACACTGGCGGCTATTTTGCTGAGCTGAGGCATCGATACCAAGGATATCTCTGACAGAAAGGAAGCAGATACTGTGGATGTGGATCTTATCTTTCGGATTGCCGCCATCGGCATTATTGTAGCGGTGCTGAATCAGGTACTGATTCGCTCCGGACGGGAGGAACAGGCCATGATGACCACCTTGGCTGGGCTGATTGTGGTGCTGATGATGGTCATTACCCAGATCAGCGCCTTGTTTGACACCATCAAGCAGCTATTCGGACTGTGGTGAGGAGATGGATCTCCTGGCCATTGTGGGAGCTGGTATGGTGGCGGCGGTGCTGGCACTTTTTCTGAAGCAACAAAGGCCTGAAACCGGGCTGCTTCTTTCCATGGCGGCAGTTGTGATGCTGTTTGGGCCGCTGCTGGCCCAGATCATTCCTGCCTTTGCTGCTATGCGGGAGGCTGCCGAACGCACCGGCGTGTCCGGCTCCTATCTGAGTATTCTGCTGAAATGTCTGGGCGTCTGTTACCTTACCGGTCTTGGAAGCACACTTTGCAAAGAGGCAGGCCAGCAGGCCATTGCCTTTCAGCTGGAGCTGGCAGGACGGATCATCATTTTGCTGCTGGCGCTGCCGCTGTTCCAGCGTCTGCTGGAAATTGTCCTGACACTGCTGGGATAGGAGGAAGAAAAATGCGGAGGATAATCGCCCTGCTGTTGGGTATTGTGCTGGCACTGCTGCTGCCCACAGGCGTGTTGGCGGCAGAGACAGAGGATGAGGAGATAGTTTCCCGGGCACTGGAAGAGAGCGGGATACAGGGACTTTCCACTTTAATACCCGAAGAGGGACGGGATTTTTTCCGGGATGGCTTTTCTGCCGATACGCTGGACAACCTGACGCCAGAGGGCACCTTTGAAGCCCTTTGGGAGACGGTATCCCAGAAGGCGGGAGGTCCGATACGATTGCTGATGTCCCTTGTGGGCGTGGTGATGGTGAGCGCAATGGCTGGCTGTTTGGGAGAGGGGCAGAAGGGTGTGAATACTGCCTTTGCTACCGCTTCGGCCCTTACAGTAACCGGATTGCTGGCCGACAGCGTCATCACCATCGTCACCGATACCACCCGGTTGATTGAAGAGCTTTCCCTTTTCATGCTCAGCTTTATTCCAGTTTTTTCAGGGGCAGCGGCAGCAGCCGGGCGGCCGGCTTCGGCGCTGGTTTATTATGGCGTTGTTTTTTCTGGCGTGCAGTTCTTTTCTCAGATTGCAGGCAGCCTGATCCTGCCCCTCATCAGCATCTTTCTGGCATTGGGGTTTACCGCTTCGGTTACCGACGTGATTCAGGCAGAGCCGCTGGCCAAAGGGGTGCGAAGCTGTGCGCTTTGGATGCTTTCCCTCTGTCTCACCATATTTATTGGTTTGCTGACCATTAAAGGATTGGTTTCAGCGGCGGCGGATGGCGTGACAGTGCGGGCGGCCAAATTTGCCCTCAGCTCTTTTGTGCCGGTGGTGGGCAGCGCGCTCAGCGAAGCCTATACGTCGCTGTTCAGCTGTATGGGCTTGGTAAAAAGCACCATTGGAGTCTTTGGTATCCTAGTTATGGCAGTGGTTTTTCTGCCGCTGGTGATCCGGCTAGGCCTCTACCTTCTTTCCTTGCAGCTGGCTGCTACGGTGGCAGATCTGCTGGCGGAAAAGAGGGCGGGTGCTGTGATGCGCACGGCTTCCTCAGCTCTTTCGGTTCTGTTGGGATTGGTTATCAGCTACGGCATGATGATTCTGGTATCGGTGACCGTGGTATTGCTTCTGGGAAACGGTGGATAGGAGGGAGAAGATGTTGGATGGACTTCGCAACCTGGCTCTTTCTCTCTGCGGTACGCTGATTGTCACCGGTATTCTCTGGATGCTGCTGCCTGAACAGAGTGCCCAGAGAGCTCTGCGGATGGCTGTCAGTTTGTTTTTCCTGCTATCTCTGGCATCTCCGCTGGTGGGCAGCAAAGCTCAGTGGCAGGTGGACTGGGAGGAGTGGGCGGCCGACGGTCCCGCCGTTACAGATTTTCAGGAACTGACCCGTCAGCAGCTACTGAGCAGCTTCTCAGACCGTCTGGAACGGGAAGCGGAGGCACTGCTCCATAAAGAGGGAATCGAGCCATTGGAAATTGACTTTTCCATACATACCCAGCCCGACGGTAGCATATCTATTACCAGCCTGGAAATTGTGCTGGACGCCGGGGACAGAGATCACTGTGCCAGCGCCATTGCCTCTCTCAACGAGAGCTTTGGGGTGACGGCAACAGTAGCCTTTACAGAAAGCGAGGCACAGGAATGAAAACGCTGTTCAGCAGAGAAGGGCTCACAAAGCTGAAAGCCAGTCTGATGGATAAAAAAAGCCGTCTGCTGTTGGGATTAGGCATCTGCGGGATGCTGCTTATCGCTCTGTCCGGCCTGATGCCGGAAAAGGAAACAGTGGCACCTGCTGTTTCGGAGGAGCAGGCCACCGCCACCTATGCCCGGACGCTGGAGCTTCAGCTGGAGGAGTTTATCAGCGGGATTCAGGGGGCAGGGAAGACCCAGGTGCTGGTAACGCTGGAAAACAGCGGGGAGACCAGTTACCTGAAGGCGGAAAATGCAGATCGGACAGAAGGTGGTGAGGAAACAGTCCGCAGCAGTCTGACCCAGGAATATGTGCTGGTAGACGGCGAAAATGGCCGCTCAGCAGTGACCGTCTCGGTGGCCGAGCCACAGATCCGGGGCGTGGCGGTACTATGTCAGGGAGGCGGCGATATTCAGGTACAGAGCCGGGTGATGGAAACAGTGACCACGCTGCTGGGCATCAGCGCCGCCCGGGTCAGCATTTCTCAAATGGCCGAAGGGTCATGATCTTCAGGATGAAAGGAAGGATTTACCGTGAAATTTCATGTGATTCTGGGCAAAAAGCAGATTGTGCTGGCCAGTCTGGTGGTGATTCTTAGCATCGCTGTGTACCTCAACTATACCTTTGCGGGTGTAGACGGCTATGATCTGATTGCACAGGCGGAGAGCAGTGACAGCGTGAATTATGGGGAAGCCCAGATGACCGGTGCATCGGTGGCCGATGAGTACTTCACCACTGCCCGGTTGGATCGGAAAAAGGCTCGGGACGAGGCAGTAGAGACACTGGCTGCGGCACTCCGGGACGCTGATCTCAGCGATGACGAGCGGGAAATTGCCACCAGCAAAGCATTGGCCGTCTCTCAGCAGATCGAAAGTGAGAACAAGATCGAAACCCTGGTCAAAGCCAAAGGCTTTACCGAATGTCTGGCCTTTGTGGACGACGATTCGGTGCGGGTAGTGGTTCAAACGGAAGGCCTTGACAGTGAACAGGCTGCCCAAATCAAAAACATCATTCTGGAGGAGACAGATGTAGCGGTGGAAAATATTTCCGTAGGGGAGATTGGTGCTCAGACGGAATCCACAGTTGAAAGCTGAAATGGAAAATGCCTGCCGTTTTTTGCCGGCAGGCATTTTGGCGTTATGAGGAGGGCACCTGGTTCAGACTGACGTCACCGGGGGCATGGGACGCGCCCGAATGGCGCTGATCTGCTCGTTTACCAGATTGCACTGATGAGCGACCTGCTGGATCTGATTCAGCAGGTTGTTTCTTTGATCTTCCAGCTTTCTCCATTGTGAGATCCGAATGATCCGATAGAGAAAGAATGCTGTAAAGCCTGCACTGATCCAGGTGGTCAGTACAAAGATGGGGACAGACAAAAAGTACCACAGTATCAGGGAGCCTATCAGCGCAAGGAGGACATATCCCAGTGCATCCCAGGTTTCTTTTTCTCCCCGGCTGTACCGGATCAGTTGCTGAAGCTGATCTTGCATCTGTTGACTTTGATTCTCCATCTGCCGCCTCTGTCCAGTCAGCTGACGGAGCTGGTTTTCCAGAGGCGCCAGTTCCTGTCTCCGATGCTCAAGGAAACTGTCCACCTGGGGTTTGATGGCAGTAACCTGCTGTTGGTGAAAGCGGGAGATCTCCTGTTGCTTGTCAGGTGGCGCAAAGTAGAGTGCACGCCGGCAGCATTCCGGCATGTCACCCTGTTCTGACAGGAAAAACTGCTGCCAGTCCATCATCCGGGTCTCCCCCCACCATCCCCGGTAATCGTCGGGGAACTGGCTGCGCAGAGACTCAAAGATATCGTCCGCCCGTTTTTTCTCTCCCAGGGAGAGGAAGACTTCTGCCCGGTGAGCCAATGCATTGGCGTTGTCAATTCCCTCCACCTGAACGGTCCCGTCAATCCGGACCGGTCCAGAGAGCTCCACCAGCATCTTTTTGGCGGTCTCCGGGGCATATTGGGTTTGGCAGAAGGGACAGCGGATAGGTGCATCCATACTTCCTGGATAGTCCATCTCTCCGCCACAGCAGGCACAGCGCAGTTTTTTCATCGGTCATTCCCCCTGAATATGGTAATAGCGGCTTTAGGCCGTGGATATTCATGGAACAAAACCAAAGTACCGCAATTTTTTCGCAGGGAAAAGAAAAACAGCCGGCAGATCGGGAAGATCCACCGGCAGCAGATGAGATTTACAAGCACTTATGCAAAGGGATTCTCATTCTTGTAGGGAACGGATTTCGGCTGGTTGTAGCCCACTTCTGCGACGCCCAGATAACGGAACACTTCATAAAGAGCTTTGCCGTAGTGACCGAAGGCCACGGCGCCGTGATGAGGATAGTGACCTGCAATCAGCACATGGCGGTAGAAACGACCCATTTCGGGAATGGCAAAGACGCCGATGCCGCCGAAGGAGCAGGTGGGAACCGGCAGGACTTCGCCCTCAGCCACATAAGCGGAGAGTCCGCCTTCTGCGGTGCCCTGTAACCGGAAGAAGGTGATATCGCCAGGAATGATGTCGCCTTCCAGGGTACCTCTGGTGATGTCAGGCTCTTTGTCAGGCTCGAGACCCCGGTGCATGATGAGCTGGTACTTCATTGTGCCCTTGGTGAGACGGCAGGCAGCGGTGTTGCCGCAATGGAAGCCCATAAAGGTATCAGTGTGGGCATAGGGGAACTTGCCCTGAATCTTCTGCTGGTACATATCAGCGGGGACACTGTTGTTGATGTCCAGCAGGGTGACCACATCACCGGAGATGCAGGTGCCGATGTACTCGCTCAGAGCGCCGTAGATATCTACCTCACAGGAGACGGGAATACCTCTGGCGGTCAGGCGGCTGTTGACATAGCAGGGAACAAAGCCAAACTGAGTCTGGAAGGAGGGCCAGCACTTGTTGGCGAAGGCCACATACTCTCTAGAACCCTTGTGAGCTTCCATCCAATCCAGCAGGGTCAGCTCATACTGGGCCAGTTTGGGCAGGATGCCGGGCATCTTGTTGCCTTCACCCAGCTCAGCCTCCATTTCGGCAATGACACCGGGGATGCGGGGATCGCCGGCATGCTGATGATAGGCTGCATACAGATCCAGCTCAGAGTTTTCCTCGATTTCCACGCCCAGGTTGTAGAGCTGTTTAATGGGGGCGTTGCAGGCCAGGAAGTCCTGAGGACGGGGACCGAAGGTGATGATCTTCAGCTTGGACAGGCCGACCAGTGCCCGGGCAACCGGTACAAACTCCAGAATCATGGTAGCGACTTCTTCCGCAGTTCCCACGGGGTAGGGAGGAATGTAAGCCTTGATGTTGCGGAGGGACAGATTGTAGCTGGCGTTGAGCATGCCGCAGTAGGCATCACCACGACCATCCATCAGGGTACCGCTGCTTTCCTCAGCAGCAGCCACAAACATGACAGGTCCGCCGAACTCCTTGGCCAGGAGGGTTTCAGAGGATTCAGGACCAAAGTTGCCCAGGAAAACCACCAGTGCATTGACACCGGCAGCCTGAACATCGGCCAGGGCTTTGCGCATATCCAGCTCGTTTTCTACGGTGACCGGACATTCATAGATGCTGCCGCCAGCAGCTGTCACAGATTTAACTACCGCTTCACGGCGGCTGGCAGAAAGGCTCATGGGGAAACAGTCACGGCTGACAGCGACAATACCCAGCCGGACCTCAGGAATGTTGAACATAGTAACGACCTCCTTTGAATCGGAAACACATCCGTATCTGCTCCTATCATAGCATGAACCAGAAGAAAAATCCAGCATTTTATAGAAAAATTATGGGGAAATCTGATAGAAGAAACGGTCTTGTGTTCGTGCACAATGCTGAAAGCGTCAAATATGCTCTTTTCATGCGCACTATATATAGAAATATGTTATTGCCTAGAAAACATCTGCTGCATAAACTGTGCGGGAGCACATTCCTGATAACAAAGAGCCCGCCGTCTTTTTGGGACGGCGGGCAGGGAAATCAGACTTCTCTGGGATCAATTTCCCTGTTTTCCCGGGAGGACTGATAGATGCTCAGCACCACCCGCAGGGTCTCAGTTGCATCCTCCGGGGTGACATCAATTGGCGTTCCTTCCCGCACGGAGTGGTAGAAGCTTTGGATCTGCTGCTGATGGCAGTTGCCCCAGTAGCCGAACTGGCCGCTGCTGGAAACAGCGGGACGGATAACCTCTTCCTTGCCGTTCAGAGTCAGGGTAACGGTGTCGCCTACCAGCAGCATTCTGCCGTTTTCTCCCTCTACCTCTACCCGAATAGGGGCATTGTGGGTGTAGTAGTTGCAGGCGTAGAAGGAATAGACCACGCCGTCTTCAAACTGGATCATGGCGTCCGCCACATCTTCTACCTCAATCTGGGTGAGGATCCGCCGGTCGATATGGCCGATAACCCGGCGTACCGGCTGGCCTACCAGATAACGGACAAGGTCGATGCTATGGATGGCTTGGTCAATGACCACGCCGCCGCCTTCCTTGGCCCAGCTGCCTTTCCAGTCGCATTCATAATAGGAAGGGGGACGGTGCCAGTTGAGGCTGCTCCAGGCACCGGTAATTTTTCCAAAAGCGCCGCTCCGGATCAGCTCTTTGGCCTTCTGAATGCCGTCCAGATACCGGTTTTGAGAGATAACGCCAAAAAGACGGCCGGATTTTTTAGCTTCTGCGATCATGTCAGCGGCATCCTCAGTGGTGATGGCTACCGGTTTTTCTGTGAGGACATGACAGCCGGCCCGGAGACTTGCCACGACATGGTCATGGTGGAGAAAATGAGGGGTCATGACATGGACCACATCCGGCTTTTCTGCCAGCAGTTCCTCCAGGGTTTCCACTGGCTTGCAGCCGGGAAACTCAGAGGCAAATTTTTCGGCCCGTTCCAGCACCTTGTCAGCAGCACCTACCACCTGAATCTCGTCAGAAAGCTCATGAAACGCCTCCCGATACACATTGGAAATTCTGCCGCAGCCGATGACCGCTACCCGCAGCTTGTTCATGATACCGTCTCCTTTTTATGCTCTGAAGTTGGGAAGCTGCCTTGTATAGGAGCAGCTTCAGTTAACCGTTTAAGTTGTCTTTATCATACTGCCAAAAGAAAAAAATGTCAACGGATTCCAACGGGTTTCTGAAATTTTTATGTCATCTGTATGGTCCATTGGTTGTCAGGGTAAAGAAAAGACGGTATAATGAAGGCAGAAATCTTTCAAAGAGGAGATGCTTCAAGTGAAATTTCTCTTTGCTTCAGACTCATTCAAAGGGTCTCTGTCATCTAGTCAGATACTGTCTCTGTTGGAGGATACAGCCCATCAGGTGTTCCCCGACTGTGAGACTGTGGGAATTCCAGTGGCAGATGGGGGAGAGGGGACAGTGGAAGCGCTCATCACTGCCTGCAGAGGACAGATGCGGACGGTCACAGTGACCGGACCGCTGGGTGAGCCGGTCCGGGCCTCCTATGGTCTGTTGGGCGATGGCACTGCTGTCATTGAAATGGCGGCAGCTTCCGGTTTGCCGTTGGTGCCCCTTGACCGGCGGAATCCCAGCCGCACCACCACAGCCGGCACCGGTGAACTGATGCTGGATGCGGCAGCACAGGGCTGCAAGCGGATTGTATTGGCGATTGGGGGCAGTGCTACCAATGACGGCGGTACCGGCATGCTGTCTGCCTTGGGAATCACTTTCTGGGATGCGCAGGGCAACCGTCTTACCGGTACAGGAGGAGAATTGAGCCGGGTGGAGCGGATTGAATCCCATTTGCATCCCGCCATCGCCAGTATGCCCATCACCGTTATGTGCGATGTGACCTCTCCGCTTTTGGGACCCGAGGGTGCTTCCCGCACCTTTGGCCCCCAGAAAGGCGCAGATCCTGCCATGGTGGAACGGCTGGAGGCAGGCATGGCTCATTATGCGTCGGTGGTGTGCCGCCAGACTGGCCGGGATTGCACAACTGTTCCCGGCAGCGGCGCAGCGGGTGGTCTTGGGTTTGGCTTGCTCTCTTTCCTGCCGGTGGAGGTCAAATCCGGCATTGAAACGGTGCTGGAGCTTCTGGAATTTGACCGATTGTTAGAAGACGTGGATCTGGTGGTTACCGGAGAAGGGCGGTTGGACTGGCAGTCTGCCTTGGGAAAGGTGCCGGCCGGCATAGGGGATCACTGCCGCCGGGCCGGTATTCCGGCAGTGGCTATTGTGGGCAGCATTGGTCCAGGGTATGAGTCCATCTTCCGGCATGGCATTTGCAGTGTGATGCCCACGGTCAGCGGTCCCATGCCATTGGAGGAGGCCATGGCCGACGCCAGCCGCCTGTATGCCGATGCAGCCCTGCGGACCTTCCGCTTGATTCAGGCGGCGGGACGCTTGAAAGGTTAAGATGTAAAATGACGTCCTGAAACCGGAGAATTCCGGTCAGGACGTCTTTTTTATTCATTGAGCAGCATCCATTCTTCCATGGCGTCATTCTGTTCGGTTTTTCGCTCTTCCAGAAGCAGGCAGAGCTCTTCCAGCCGTTTGTAGTCGGTATCGGGTGCCGCCAGTTCAGCTTCAATTCCGGCGATCTCCTCATCCAGCTCTTCCAGCCGCTTTTCCAGCGCCTTTGCTCTGGCACGGGCTTTGGCTTCTTCGGCTTTCTGCTGTTTGGATTTGTAGAAGGATACCTTCTCAGCGGAGGGCGGCTCTGCCGCCTTGGGTGCAGCGGGAGCAGCCTGTCTGGCCTTTTGCTGCTGCTTTTCCATATAGTAGTCGTAGTTTCCCGGGAAAACCTCCACATGGTCATCGAAAATCTCAATGATCTTATCCGGTACCTTTCTCAGCAGATAACGGTCATGGGAGACAAAAAGCATGGTGCCGGGGAACTGGGCCAGAGCGTCTTCCAGAATTTCCTTGCTGCGCAGGTCCAGATGGTTGGTAGGTTCGTCCAGCATCAGGAAATTGCCCCGCTGGGCCATGAGCACGGCAAAGGAGAGCTT